>DATFHE010000241.1:0-3677 GCA_035248745.1 Anaerolineales bacterium
GTAACACCGCTCTCCACCTGGTGAAACGTGTCAAAGATCTTTGGCAGTCCCTCTTCGGGGATGCCGGAGCCGGTGTCAGACACTTCAATACCCCATTTGTTTTCATACGGACAAAACAGGCGCACACGTACCGTGCCCTGATTTGTAAACTTGACTGCGTTGTTGACCAGGTTGACCAAAATTTGCTGCAGGCGCGCCCCATCACCGTTTAACAGTTCCGGGAGACTATCGTCAATTTCGCTGGTTAGCTTTAAGCTTTTTTCCTGCGCAATTTGATCCATCACGCTATGCATACCTTCCAGCAAATCGGCCGGGCGGACGGGTGCCATTTGAATGGTCAATCTGCCTGCCTCCATTTGTGCCTGGTCCAGTAAATCGTTGATCAGCCCAAGCAGGCGTTGCGTGTTTTTCATGATACGCTCCGCCATGTTCACTTGTTTATCATTCATGGGACCATAGACTGACTCTTTGAACATCTCTGCATACCCAAGGATGGCATTCAAAGGTGTACGCAGTTCATGGGAGACAATCGCAACAAACGTGCTTTTTAGTTTTTCCACCTCAGCTTCCCGCGTAAAGTCGCGAAACACAGTAACCGTCCCAATATTGGAGTTTCTGTCTTTTGAGTTGTCATAGACCTGGGCGGCGCTGATTGACAGGGTCTTCTTGTCCCATTCGATGCGGAAGCTGGGAGGCTGGGTATCGTGCTGCATCATGGCATATAAAAGCTGTCGACTCTTGGGAGAAAGCCGCGGGTGTTCAATCAGATCACTGAAGTTCTTGTTTACGATCAGCTCCGTCGGCATTTCGAGTATCCCCCGCAGCGCCGGATTGACCAGGATGGCATTCCACTTGGTATCGAAGACGACAACCCCGTCGGCAATCGAGTTCAAAATTGCCTGGTTTCGCCCGGCTTCGATCCGTTCCCGTTCGAGAGCCTGTGCCAGCTCATGGGTTCGTTCGATCACCACCTGGTCCAGATTTACATTAATAATTCGCAGCTCCTGAAGAGCCTGCTCCAGACTACGCGCCGCTAACCATGAAACTATGGCGAGGACAAAAAAGCCGGCAATGACAAATACGTTGACAGCGAAGCCAATCGAGAGAGCCAGCCAGGAGACGATTACACTGCTGATCGCAGCCAATAGAAAACTGGCACGCGGAGCAAGAATTAAACTGGAAATGGTAATGGGGATGGTGAAAAGAAAGAGGGAGCGTCCCTCCGTTAGTTGCTGTGGTGAATCGCTTATGATAAATATCCCGGTGAGCAGAAGCAAAAACATCAAGCCCGCTACATACCCGGAAAATCGACGATTGATCTGATAAATAATGACAATGCCTACAATCGCCACGATTATGCCGAACATCGTAATCTGTGTTTCCGCCGGATCCACTCCCTGACGCAGGGCACTATCGATCAACGTTCCGATGAGTGCCAGCACCGTCATCGCAAATATCCCTAACAGGAGAATGTTCAGCAATCTCCTGCGCCGCGCATCATCCGGGTCGGCTGTGCGTACATCCAGAATCCTATTGATCAAAACTCTCATAGGACTTTTTGAGCGAGCGTCAATGCGCTAATAACCGCGGAACGGATGACAAGGCGCGGGTTATACAGGCACTTACCGATCCAGAGAGGTGGATAAGGCGGATCGAGATGTTCTTCCAGCCAGCGGAAGCCATTTCGAAACGCGGCTTTTGGAACTTTTGCACATTTTTCGTTCCAGATCCAGAGCGCTTGTAAGGCATACGCCGTTTCTTCTGCGGTAGAGATGTATGTTCCCCACGAACCGTTGG
This sequence comes from Anaerolineales bacterium, assembly GCA_035248745.1. Classification (GTDB taxonomy): domain Bacteria; phylum Chloroflexota; class Anaerolineae; order Anaerolineales; family Villigracilaceae; genus Defluviilinea. Next base: position 1,798 of record DATFHE010000241.1, read on the forward strand.
CATTCTGTGATCGAAGAAGCCACTCCACCGATTCCTGCACGACGTCGTTTGCATATCCCGCACAAGCGATGATGGCGTGCGCTGTCGCGTAGTAAGCAGAGGAATGCCACTTATCCACCCAGAAGTGTCGATCGTTTTTTGTCTTGCGAAGGAAGTGAATGATCTTTTGTACCGAGGAAATTTTTGGACTCAATCCTGCTTGCCGAAGCGCATGCAGAATGTGGATATTCGCGCTAATGGATGGATTGACCTCCAGATCGAAACAGCGGAAATGATCCTTCTCCTCATAGGCCAGCACGCTTGCCAGATCTTTTTCAATGCCAAAACGCAGCAACGCGCTGTATGTGATTACACTGTCATCGCTGTCTTTGACAGAATAATTTGTGGCAAAGCCCACGCCGCGCCGCGGTTCCCAGGCGCGGGAAAGAAACTCAATGTGAGGTTTGAGTTTTGTGCTTACCTCCAGGTCCGGAATCATACCGAGATTCCAGAGCGACCAGGCGATCTCAAAAATATCGAACGGAGCAACGTTCGGCAGTCCGCCATCGGGCTTTGCGATGCTGTGAAGGTATTTCAGTGACGCCTCATCGCCGTTTTTGATATAGGTTGCAAAGTAAGCTGTTGCCGAGGGGCTTAACCCCACCGAGCCATTGTTCTCCTGCAAATTGTGGATGTCCAGCATGTGCTTGCCATCGGTGCCTGCCATCTCGGCAGAAAACGCGATGGTCACGTGTTTGCTGATCATATGATCCTTCAGATAGGAGAGTTTCTTGGCGCGCTGCCTGGAGAGACGCCCGAGGATGCGGTCCCCCTGTCTCTTGATGATGCCAATTCGTTCTGCTTCAGCTGCCAGCGTTGGAGCGATCATTTCAAAGCCGACGGTAGCTCCGTTTGGATCTGACTGAAGTCCTTGCGTCGCGCCGCCAACGATCCGTTCCAGCGCCAATCTTCCTTTTTCGATCTGTTCTTTATCGTGACCGCGGCGGCCTCGATATGTCAACGCGATCATGGCGGCTAATGTGCACAGGACACGATCGTGATAGTACATCGGTGCCGCGGTGCCCCACGAGCCGTCGGGGAGTTGATTTTCAGCCAGCCACGCCAGCGAACGGCTGCTCAGACTCCAATCCACTTCCCCAAGCCGCGCTGCCCAGGCTGTGTCATAGGCTGTGCTGCCCATATGACCGGGACCGATTTCGTCGATCAGGTTTGTGATGAGATCACTCATTCCGGGCTCTCCCTCTCGGGGATCCATAAATTGAATTTTAATTTTCCGACGCCGAATGCGTAATCCTGATTTGCGCGGTAGTACTCCCGCAGCCAGTGGAGCTCTTTCTCCGTCAGTGTTGTGTAATCTGGCTCGGGGGTGGGGCGCACGTAGAGATGGTCATATAAGATCGCGCGCAATTGGCGTTGCGTCATATACGGGGAGGGGCTGACCGAGAAGTAAAGGTCTTCCGCACCGGTGCTCAGGAGCGGCATGTCGAAGACGCTGAATTTATCGAAACCAATGAACAGGCTGACGGGCGGCAGTTCTTCCCCGTAGTAGTTTCGGATCAGGGTTTGTTTATCGGGGATGGAACCTTGCGCCAGGTAATGTTCCACAGATAAGCGGGAGAGAGTCTCGGTAAATTCATCGGCGAACACACCAAAGAACAGACGAAAACGTTGATTGTCCTTCGTCGCTTCTGTGAGCTCATAGATGGAGCGTAGAGCATATTCATACGGGGTGCCCGTAAGCATATCCCTGTAATCCCCATAAAAACGGACACGGATATCATAGTGCTCAAAAAACTGGAGATAATTTGGATCGGTGGCGGTACGTACGAGACCATCTATGCCGACGCGCTGAGTGTATTCATCTCCGCGGCGCATGAGCT
>DATFHE010000242.1:0-7396 GCA_035248745.1 Anaerolineales bacterium
CGGAATTACGCGAAAAGGAACAGCTCGCGGCAAATGCGATTCTGGGTATTAAGGAAACCATCTTCCTGCGCTATCCAGATGGGGAACTGGAACCAACGATCGAGCTGCGAAAAGACCTCACCCGCCTCATCCGCCGCTACAAGCCCGAGGCCGTTTTCGCGGGCAACCCGGAAGCCTGGTTCTACGGGGAGGAATACCTCAACCATCCCGATCATCGCGCGGCGGCGCGCGCCGCCTGCGAAGCCGTCTTTCCATCGGCCGGGAGCCGCCTCATGTTCGCCGACCTGCTGACAGAAGGGTATGAGCCGCACGACGTCAAGCGGCTCTACATCCACGGCACCGACAAGGTCAACACCTGGGTGGATATCAGCGAGACACTGGAGATCAAGATTCAAGCGCTGCAGCAGCACGTCAGCCAGATCGACCCCAACGAGGTGGGTAAGTGGATGCACGAATGGGCGGAAGAAGAAGCCAAGGATCAGGAAATGAAATATGCCGAGGCATATAGAGTCATGTTCCTGAAAAAAGATGAAGAAAAGGAAGAAGTGGAGGAAGAAAAAGCCGGCACGTAGCCGTCTCTTCTTTTAGAAGACCAGATGCCCAATCGATATGGAAGCCACCGTCAGCGTGATGTTATCCACATCCTGGAACGGCAGGGATTCCACAAACATCGCGCCGAGTGCAATCCACGTGACCGGTAAGAGAAAGCGCGTAATTGGACCACTAAAAGCTCCCAGCCAAACGTAAAGCGTAAAGAGGAGTATAGTCAGCAGCCAGCCCCCCAGGAACACGCTGAGTGATCCGGCAACGCTTTTTTCCGGGGACCAGGGTAATTTCGGTGATCGGACGCGTCGGCCCACAATATCGGCGATCCCATCCCCACCGCACATCATCATTAAAGCAGGAATACCAATCAGAGAGTCCTTCCAGTAGATCAACGTCACGGCGACGAAGATAATTCCATACCACAAGGGCCCACGAAGAATCTCGCGCCTGTCACCGGTGCGTGACATCGCTTTGACAGCCGCTTCATCCCTGATAAGCCCCGTCCCCACCAGCACAAATTGCGCCGTAATCACCAACGGAACCAGCGCCGCCAGCCAGCGGGAAATTGCCAAATCCGGAAACATCAACCAGCACAAAACAAAGATCGGTCCGGTGCCGATATGGATCAGCTTGCGGCTCAGCCGACTCTCGATCCAGCCGCGGTGCGCGAGGAAATCCATGAGGCGGAGGAAGAAGACTGCAATGGCGAATGTTAAGAGCGTGGCGAGGTATGGATTCATGTGTTGATCCTAAAATGGATTTGTCTCTATTAACACAAAATGCCGCTCCCCGCGCGGCACAGTCTTACATCAGAAATCTGTAGCGTTTCAGATACCTGTTGTAAGTGTCTTTCTTTACCAGACCCTTCATAATACTTTTTGTTGTGTTCATACTGACAATCCTTACACGAAGGGTTCCTAATGCCGAGAGCTTTCCATCTCCAGCTGAATTCGGTCTCGTCTTTCCACTTTAAGCAGTGATTACATTGTTTTTGTGTCATGATCTTCTCCGTAAGCTGTACCTAAGCTATACCAATTTACTACACGCTTAGAATTTTAAAATTAAACGACCTGGCTTTTTTTTAAACCAGATCGCTCAACCAGACAAAATGCCTTGTTTCTAGGTGGGCCCGGCAGGATTCGAACCTGCGACCAAAGAATTATGAGTTCCCTGCGCTAACCACTGCGCCACGGGCCCTTACGTATATACGAAATAAATTCTGAAGACCAAGCGATTATGAGTCGCCTGCGCTAACCGCTGCGCCATGGGCCCATTTTACAATTACCACTTACCGTTTACCTGAAGAGGTTGTTGGTAAGTGGTAAGTAGAGAGCGGGAGATGGGATTCGAACCCACGAATATCAGCTTGGAAGGCTGACGCCTTACCACTTGGCGACTCCCGCGTGCGGTCGGTATTTTACCACAATCAAGCGAGCGGTTGACGCAGTGTGACGCCAGGCGGTTTTTGCCGTATACTTTAATGTAAAAGCATCGATGAACAATATCCAGGCCCGCGGCTGGAAAGGGAGAAGTCATGGCAAACGCAGAGCAGGTGTCCATTTTGAAGCGGGGTGTTGACGTATGGAATGGATGGCGCGCAAAAAACATCTATGTGTACACCGATCTCAACGAAGCGGATCTTAATGGAGTGAATCTCCGTGGAGCCGATCTTCGAATTGCACATCTTCGGAGAGCTAACCTTTTTCGAGCGGATCTGCACGGCGCGAATCTCAGTGGAGCAGACCTCAGCGACGCGAATCTACGGGAAGCCAATCTCAGTGAAGCCAACCTGACCAAGGCAAATCTTAAGGGTGCTATGCTTGGTAATGCGTTCGTCCGGGATGCGAACCTCAGCGAGACGAATCTTTTGGCAGCCAACCTGAGAAATGCAAATTTCAAACGTGCCAATCTCAGCGGCGCCAATCTCATGGTCGCCGATCTTGAGGGAACTGATCTCAGTGGGGCAAACCTCAGCAAAACCAATCTCACGAAATCTGACCTTTCCGGCATCAATCTCCGTCGAGCCGACTTGAGCGGAGCCAAGCTCACGGGCACAAATCTCGCGCGATCCAACCTGATGGAAGCCAGGTTCATTGAAACGGATCTAACCGGGGTCAATCTCTCGCAGGCTGTGGTGGGCAGCACAGTGTTTGCGGGTTCAGACCTGGGTCAAGTGAAAGGTCTCGAGGGTCTCGATCATCGAGGTCCTTCTTATATTTCGATGGATACTTTTGTTCTGTCAACCGGAAAGATTCCTGAAGTCTTCTTACGCGGCTGCGGGTTAAGTGATGCAGATATTGAATATGCAAAACTATCCAACCCGGCCCTGAGCACACATGAGAGCATGAACATGCTCCAGAAACTCCATGCGTTACGCGCAGAGCAGGCACCACAAATTTCTCTACTTTTTATTTCCTACAGTTCTGCAAACAGTCAATTTGTGGAACTGGTTGGCAACCAGTTGACCCAAAAAGGGATTCGCTACTGGCGCGACATGCATGAGAAGAATGGGCAGAGGCAAAAGCAGACCGCCTGGGCAATTTCCCAACGTTCAAAATTTCTGTTGGTGCTTTCGGAGCAGTCCATGAAAAGCGATTGGATCGAACAGGATGTTCAAGAAGCCAGAAAACTGGAGAAGGACATGGGGCGTGTTGTATTGTGTCCCGTAGCGTTGGACGATAGTTGGAAGGACAGTCGCTCACCGAAAACCATTATGGAGCAGATCCCGGAGCATAGCATCCTTGACTTTTCAGGCTGGAAGGATAAAAGCGAATTTGACGACATGCTTCGAACATTGCTTGACAGGCTGGAATTGTTTTAGGATAAGTCATGGCGCGCGAGCTTAATTTCAGAATATAAAAATGCCCGACTCGTCGGGCATTTTTATCAAGTGTTCACAACTATCGCTTCTGAGCGATCTACGCGCAATACGGCAAAACTTTTGTTTTCCTTAACGGAAAAAGAGACGACGGATAAGGGGTAAATGAATTGTCACTGCGCTCGGTGACGAACTTTTGGGCATACAACCAGCGGACCCAGTCATGGATCAGCGTGTAATGGCTGATCACGACCCGGGTATGCTCCTCCCCTTCGTTAGGACCATCGGACAGGTTGTTGATGTATAAACGGACATGATCGGGGGTGAGATCCTTTACCTGAATATTGCCAGTAAACTCAATAAATAAGCCCAGAACATCGCGGTAGGCGTTCAAAACCTGTGCTTCCAGGCCAGCCACATGACAATCGAACAGGAAGATCTTCCTTGCATCACTCAGAAATTCCTCTTTGATAGTTTCAAGTTTCATGGTAACCTCCAGGGCAAATTTTAGCACAAATGTTCTATATTTGTGTTAAAATTTGTTTCGTTGGTCCCGATTCTAGTTCACGTGGTTTGAGGCCACGCGAGAGGTAAACATGTCAATTTATATGTGGACGTTTAATACGATCCCGGATCCGAAGGATGTTGAGTGTTTTATCGACGAGCAAATGCCTTTATTCTCGCGCAACGCCAGGCATCTGACCGGGAGCGATGGCGAGCCGATCGTAGACCTGATGCGGGTCGAACACAACTGCGGCGCAGTCAACCTTGAGTTTCAACTAAACGGCATCGAGGGGCAAAGCGGAGACGTCTTTTGTTTCCCCGGTTATTACCCGGGCGACATGGACGATAAAGGCAACCCCCTCTTCAACTATTGTGACACCGGTGGGCATTTTTACGGAAAGATCGTCGGCAAGATTTTAGATCGCGCCTACCGTGTATTTGATATGGAGATCATGATTAATGTCAACGAACAACGGCAATTTCATCCGGCCGGGTAAACACGGCTCGCAGGTCGTGCTGGATCCCGACTATTTGTTGTGTCACGCGCTGTATATGCCAGACGGCCAGACCGTCACCAGGTCGAACATGACCCTGGGGCAGGCTATCGAGGCAATCGCCTTCGCGCACATCAAGGCAAAGCTGCCACACCTGGCAGACAAGTGCAACGCGGCGAAGATCGAATTCAAAGATGGAAAATTCGTGGTGTGTTTCGCGGATAGTATCGATAACCTCGTGTTCTGAGGTCGAAATCTTATCGCATTTCTAATTTGATTTCATTCAACCGTTCGAGTACGCGGCGGATATAGCCTTTTTCGATCATTTCACTCCAGTGTCCATCGGAGAAGCGCTCGCCGCGCACACAAAACGTCAGCATGGATTTGATCTCAGCCAGAGAAGCAGTTTTGACTGCCTGTTCATCCTTGAGCATCGGATACGCCTGCTCGGGATTATATTGATAGTCCAGCCAGGACCGCGCTACCGCCTGGAAAAACTCCTCTACCAAAGGGTCATACTGTGGGTAGGGAAGTGTAAAGGATCCGTCTTTGAGTGTTTCGCCGCCTTCCCAATTGATGACGGGGGAAAACTCTTCCGCATACAGCCGCGGGAGGTAGGCAGTTAACTCTTCGATATCCTGCAATGTGGGGAGTGAAGTTTTTCCCATAGACTGCTCCAGCCGCCGTCCCCGGCGGAGGAAACACGTTATTTACTCTCCCCCATACGGATACCAATACGATTTATCTTCCAGATGAAAATCCCAGTGGACGTGCTTGGTCTCGCGGAACTCGTCCAGGCCTTCGATGCCAAGCTCGCGCGCACCGCCAGAGTATTTCATCCCGCCGAAGGGGCCAGCATAATTATCTGTCAACGGGTCGTTGATCCAGATCGTCCCGGCTTTGACGTCTTCGAAGAAAGTCTTGATCTTCCTCGGATCTTCCGAGAGCAGGACGGCGCCCAAACCATAGGGGGAATCGTTCACCAGGTCAATCGCTTCCTCAAAGGATGTATATTCCATCAAAGGCACCGCAGGACCAAACGTCTCTTCGCGCATGATCAGCATGGAATGATCGACACCTGTCAACACGGTTGGCTCATAGAACCAGCCTTTAGCGAAATCCCTCGGGCGCTTGCCGCCTGTCAGGATTCGCGCGCCGCGCGTACGTGCATCTTCTACATGAGATTCGATCTTCGCGCGATACGAATCGCCGATCATCGGACCGACATCCGTTTCAACATCCAAGCCAGAGCCTAAGCGCAGGGATTTCACATGCTCCACGATCGCTTCCGTAAATTGCTTCGCTTTGGGCTTCGGGATATAGACTCGTTCTGTGCTGGTGCAAACTTGTCCTGCGTTGATCAGCGCGGCATAGGCTACAGCCTTCGCCGCAAGCTCTGGGTCTGCATCTTCAGCAATAACAGTTGCATCTTTGCCGCCCAATTCGAGGTGGAGTTTTTTCATCATGGGGGCGGCGTGTGAAGCAATACGCTGGCCTGTCGCCAGGCTTCCGGTGAACGCAATCACTGGCACATCGGGGTGCTTGACGAGCGGCTCTCCAGCTTCGGCGCCGAAACCCGTCACCACATTGACCACTCCAGCAGGTAAATCGTCAAAGCAGTGTTCCGCCATGTATAAAGCGGTGAGCGGCGTCATCTCACTGGGCTTGATGATCACGGTATTCCCTGCCGCGAGAGCCGGCGCCACTTTCCATGCCATCAATAACAGTGGATAGTTCCACGGCACGATGCACCCCACCACTCCATAGGGTTCTTTCAAAATAAAATTGAACTGTGACGCCTCACCCGGTGGAATCACGCGACCGCGATCGTGGCGTCCCAGCTCAGCGTAATAATCAAAGGTGTTCGCCACCCACTCCAATTCTTCATCATTCTCAGAGATGGGCTTGCCTTCTTCCAGTGTCAATAGCCGGACAAGCTCTCCTCTGTGACGCCGTACTTTTGTCGCGACTTCATGCAGGAGGCTCGTCCGTTCGTTCGCCCCCAGTTTCCTCCAGGGCTTGAACGCTTCCTTGCCCGATCGGACGGCAGCTTCTACATCTCTGACGGTGCCGCGTGGGACAGTATCCATCACTTCCTCGGTCGCGGGATTCGTAACTTCGATATCTTCCGTTGCATTGCCTCTTGTAAATTCGCCGTTAATATACATAGGTTTCATACTGCAGCTCGATTCTACGGAGGGAGTTTATAAACAAAACCCCGCAGGTGGAATGAACGTTATATCCGTACACCTGCGGGATGATCGCATTGTAAAGCAATTGTGCTAATTTTCGGAACGGTCTTTCGGCGCCTCTGACTGCTCGATCAACTCTGGAGGTGTTACCGCGCCACAGGCGGGGCAGGCGTAATCCTGCTCGGCTGGTACATACGAACGACCACAATACGGGCAATCAATAGAGCGGGGCGCGACCGGCACTTCGACTTCCTTGACAACTTCACGCGTCACTTCCCGTGTATGCGTCCGCCCGGGTCCGCCCAAAATAACCAACGGACCCATATTAGGCAATCCCATGTTGCCGGAGGATGTGGGAATGTTTCTAGCCTCTCCTCTTGGCTTGCCGGAGGATTTCTTCTTCGACGAGGATTCAGGAAGCCCTCTCCCCGAGCCAAGCAGGAAGAATAACACTGCAACAATTACCACCGCGCCAACAGTCAGAAAGACGATGATGGCTGTTAATCGCAAGGCGCGCGGAATGTTGTACAGCTCATACCCATAGCTGAACAGGAAGACGCCGCCCACATAGAACGGAACCAGCAAGCCGATCAACAGCAATCCCGTGGCTTGAGCAAGTTCGCCCTGGAACCACGTCAGATACGCAACATAAACAATGACTGCCAGTGAAGCCAATGCCACCAACCCACCCGGGATGAGGATATGCAGCGGCTTGCCAGGCAGCGATGGATTATGGTCATAGGCAACCACTTCTTGTGTCTTGGCGCCGACTTCTCGGGCGCGATATTGTGACTGGGGCATTGGAGTTACCTCTTTCGTGGGGCGGGACGCTTCGCGCATCC
>DATFHE010000243.1:0-5916 GCA_035248745.1 Anaerolineales bacterium
CTCTGTCGGTCCACGGCTGGCGGCGGGCAAACGCCAGGATGTAACCGAGGACCGTATCCGCGACGGGGAGGGTGAACGCGTTCGGGGTGCGGCAGAGCGTTACGCCGTAACTTGAGCAGGCTTCGGCGTTGATTGAATCAACACCTGTCCCCCACTTGGAAATCACCTTGAGGCGCGGTGCGCACGCCTCGATCACCCGCAGGGTATAGCGGTCATCCCCGCAGATGGCGCCATCAAACAGACCCGCGTAGCCGAGCAGGTCCGCCTCTTCCATGCGCTCGTGCACATCGGGGACGATCAACTCGATGTCGTATTTCTCGAATACAGTCCGAAAGCGATCCAGGACGGGAATCATATAGGGAGCCGTGAGGAGGACAGTGTATTTCATGACTGGCAATTGTTGGGAATTTCCTTGTAATTATAGGGGACATCGTAAGCGGAATAGAGGGATCGATCTTCCAGCAAGGGATATGTTTGCCCAAAGTATTTGTTGAAGATCAGGCGAAAGGTGTTGACCGGCGTTATCGTCGGGTACAAGCCTTCCGTGTTATCGGGGAGGTAATAGGCGTTCAGGATCTTCATGCGGCGCTCGACCCCATCGAAGGGCGCAGGACCATGATCGCCCTGGATCACAATGACCGGCGGGTTGGGCGAGGTTTGCAAAATCAGATCGACAATCGCAGTGATACGCTGGTTGATGTAGGTCACCTGATCGGGATACTTGACCTGGTATTCCTCAAACTTCGGGACACCCGATTCAATGCTGTTGAGCTCCTCGCCATTGGGACCAAAGACGAAGGGATGGTGGGGAATCACAAGGTGGGCAAACACGAACTTCGGACTGGGGATGTCTGGCACGATCGTTTCCAGCTGCTCCAGCGCGGAGAGCGTCCGGCGGCGGTACCACTCGGCGGAGGCACGTTCGGGCGGCTCATCGGTCATATCCATCGGGGCGCGCCAGGCGGTGGTTTGCGCCAGCATGATCTCAAAATCATTCATGCCTTGCGGGATTGGGCTCAGGAAGTAATTGGCATCCTTCCATTCCGAGACCGGGAAGTTGGTGGCAAACGAAACGATATTGTATCCCTGGGAGGCGAAGAACCTTCGAGCGTTGTTGTACTGCCCCAGTGCGCGCAGCGGGGCACGCGTGTCTTCGTCTGGCGTGAGGGAGCTTGTGAGGGAATCGAGATAATCAAAGTTCAGGGATGACGTCAGCGAGAGCATGGTTTGCCCATAATTGCTCTGGGCGCACTCTGCGATATAGAAGCCTTTTGCCTCCAACGATTGCAGGAACAACGTATTATCGTAACCGAACATCTCCTCCAGTACATCCGCCCGTCCATACGCGTCAAGGATGATGTAGTACACGTCGGGCGCGTATCCCAGTGGCAGAGTGGCGCCCTTTGCCTCGGCTGCGGCGCGTGCGGCTCGTTCTGCCTGCTCCCTTTGAATCGTATACGAGATCGTCTGGAAAGTTGGATAGATTAACAAAAAGATTGAGATTAAGTTGAGTACCGGCGTGAGACTGGCCGGATGGCGTAGCTTGCGCATCACCCACCAGATGGCAAACGCGCCTATCCCCGCCCAGAGTGGAAGCATCTGCCGGTGCCTGCCCAGGAGGAAACCTGCCACCTCTATTTTTTTCAGGTACCCATACACATGCCCGTATGTGAAGAATAAAAAGATGAAAATGGAGAGCAGGAGCGCGGCGCGGTGCCAATCTTTTGAGGTCCATCCGAACAGGATCAGCAGGAATGCTGCACTCAACAGGAGGATCAACAATGGGCGCCACAGGACAGCGGGTTCGACTTCATTGATGTTGATCCCCACCAGTGCCAGAACCGGATAGGCAGCAAAAAAGATGGGGTGCAAAGGGATAGACTGAATTTTTTGCAACATTGATGGTTTCGCCGCGTACAAGCCCTTGTTCGTAATTACTCCCCACACTCGTTTGGAATCACAGAGAAATCATACAATTTGGGTACCGGCGAAAAGTAACTCACATCTTCCAGCAGCTCATACTTCCCGCCAAAATATGAGTCGAATACAAGCCGGAACATATTAACGGGCGTGATGGTGGAGTAGAGTTTATCTTCATGACCCGGGAGATACATGGCTGCCAGTATCCACATGCGTTTCTCTTTCGGCTGCAGCCAGGGTCCATGATCGCCTTGAATGATAATGATCGGCGGCACATCCGACTCTGCCAGGATCGTATCTACGGCCTCCAATACCCTTTTATTCAGGAACTGTATTTGATTCAAATATCCCTTTTGGTATAAGCCGGCAGGGTACATACGCTGGTCGTTCCAGAACTCAGGCGGGTACGTTGGGTTGCCGTTCGGGTCAAAGACAAAGGGTGGGTGAGGAGAAATCAGATGAAGATAAGCGAAGGTGGGCTCTGGCATTCGCGCGATATTGTCTACATTATTGAGGACGTTATTGAAGCGATCGCGAAAACTGACGCCCATCAGATAATCGGGGTCCACCCATCCCCAGTCATCAATATAACGCGCCAGCGTCGTCCGTAACAGCAACCCTTCGAATTCCGTCATCCCCGAAGAGATCGGAGGCGGACTCAGAAAGTGGTCCGAGTCCTCGATGTTCAGCCACTCGAACCCGGTGTCGAACGTAATGGTCTCATAGCCCATGCTCTCGAAGTTATATCGTACTGCATTGTGCTTCAGCGAATCCCACAGCAAGCGGCGTGAGGTCGTCTCCGGGTCGAACTTCTCACTTAGCTCCTGGAGGTATTGCATGTTCAGCGCCGACGCCATGGAGATCTCCGTCCGGACGTAGTTGCTCTGGCTGCACTCCGCTACAAAGAAACCGCGCTGTTCCAGACCGTTAAGGAATTCGCTGTTATCGAAGCCGTATGCCTCCTGAAAGAGGTCGGCGCGCCCGTAGGAATCCAGCAGGAACAGATAAACATCCGGTGCAGGCTCGGGGCGGACCAGGTCAGCCTGGATCGGGGCGTTTGTCAGCGCGAGCGCATGGGCACTGCGGGGCTGGATCTCAGACGCGATCTGCCAGCCAGACATCACCAGCAGGGCAAGCGCGACGGTATTCAGCGTCGGCGCGGCAGAGACAAACGTCAGGCGCGGGCGCGTTGCCCAAACGAGGGCAAGCACGAAGAGCACGATCCAGAGCGCGGCAAGCCATGTCGTGATGTTGGATTCAGGATATTTCTCGTCGAGGTAAATGTAGGCATGCCCATAAGAGAAAAATAACGCCAGCCAGAGCGCAGAAAGAAATGCAGCTTTATGCACTCTGCGCAGGAGCAACCAGAAAAGCAGAAACAACAATCCCCCGAACAACAAGCAGACGAGAAGAGGGCGGATGCCCGCGTCCAGCCCTACCTCCCCGATGTTCGTAGCCATCAATGTAAAAACAGGATAGGCGCTGATGGCAAAGGGATACCACGGGACGGCAAACCATTCCCTGAGCTTCCCCCAGATCACTCTAAAGCGGCTCACGTTGATTCTTTCTCCTTAGCAGGAAATCCGTAATCACAAAGTCAAGCTCCTCATCGATGTCCCAGGCTTCGTCTGCATCGATCTCGAACAGGAGCGGCATTTCACCGATACGATGGTGTCGTTTGAGGAGGTTTTCACGGGTGAATATATAAAGACACGAGTTCTCTTCATATACAGGAGGCAGGTCCTGGGTTTGGATCAGAACAGCAGGGTCATGATTAATGGCGCGACCATCCTGAAAGTATAAACGCGTCTGCAGGCGGGTGACCGAGAAGAGGGAGTCGCGATGGGGATACTGGGTATATAGTAATTGAATCGCGCGTGAGATCGTTTCCGCCTTGAGCAGAGGATTGGTGCTGTGTGTCTGGAGATAAAAATCTGCCGGCACCTGCGCTGTGTCATGAATCAGAATATTGTTCATAGAGACGTCGTCCGCGCGTAAATGCTCGGGGCGAGGCAGGATCTTGACCTGAGGGAAGTACTGGTGCAAACCTTCCATGACTGTCTCGGAATCCGTATCGACAACGATCTCAGTAATTTCAGGGACAGCCAGCAGAGTTTCAACGGTGTGGTGAAAGAGCGGCTTTCCTGCCAGAATGCGGTAATTCTTCCCCGGAACACGCTGGCTGTGATGGCGCATGGGTACAAGAGCAACGAGTTTCGTCATGGTTCAAATCGACATGTTAAGACTTTTCAGGTTTCGCCTGGCATAGATTCGGGATCATTTCGAACTGATATGCCTCAGGATATTCAGAATAATAACTCACATCCTTCAGCACGTGGATGTCTTCTTTAAAGTAAGTGTTGAAGAGCAGGCGAAAACTATTCACAGGGGTGATCTCGGGATACAGTCCCGATTGTTCCCCGGGAAAGTAATAAGCGTTCAAGATACCCATACGCGTCGCTGTATCATAATGACTGGGTCCATGGTCACCCTGGATGATAATAATGGGAGGAATGGATGAGTTCTTAATGATACCTTCCACTACCTGGGCGATGCGTGTGCTGATGAACCGGAGCTGGTTAACGTATCCCAACCGGTAATCGCGCTCGGTGTAGTAGCTTTGACCTTTGTGCACTTTTTCGGCGATGACAACCGGCTCACCGTCCGGACCAAAGACAAATGGCTGGTGTGGAATCCCCAGATGGGCAAATACGAACTTCGGTCCGGGTATAGCTGGGAGTTCCTGTAATTTCTGCAGATCGAAGAGGATCAATTCTCGTTTTCGGTCTTCCGGTGTGTAGTGAAAACGAGCGAGCCAGCCCGCGTCGTCGAACAGGCGTAGCAATGTCGTCCGCACATAGAGGATCTCGAATTCGTTAAACCCGTTACGTTGTGGGGTGTAAAAAATGTCCAGATTGTTTAATTGACTGAAATAAAAACCCGTCTCGAAGGCGACTGTAGAATAGCCCAGAGAGTGAAACGTTTCCTGGACCTTGTTATCCTTGATCAAATTCCATAACGGCACCCGATCTGTATTCTCCGGCGTCAGCGTGGGGCCCAGCGCAGTCACATAGTCCATGTTTAGAGAGGAACTCAGGGAAAGATCGGTTTTGGCATAATTGCTCTGGGCGCAGTGAGCCACATAGAACCCCATCTCCTCGAGTTGGTGCAGGAAATCAGAATTGTCATAATCAAGCGCATCCAATAGCAGGTCAGAGCGCCCGTAGGCATCCAGGACAATATAATAAACGTCTCGAAGCGGAGATGCCTCAGGCTCTGGAACACTGGGGGCAGCTTGCGCTTCTACAGTTTCCGGGCTTTGAAAATCCACTTCCCTGGCTGTATAAAAACCAAGCTGAGCAACTGGCATGGCTACCAAAACCAGGGATATGAGATTCAGGGTGGACGTAACGGAGGCATAATTTCGAGATGTTCGTATTGCCCACCAACTCCCCAGACACGCCACCAGGAACCACACGATTACTAAATACCGATGGCGTCCGATGAGAAACCCGCCCACCTGAAGATCGCTGATCACGTTATAGAGATGACCGTACGTCAGGAAAAGGATTATGAGCAGGGTTGTGACAATGCCTGCCACTTGCCAGTTCCGCAGGAGGAGCCAAGTAATTCCTAATAACAGGAGCGCAAAAACACCGCTCAGGACCACAGCACGATAGATGGAACCCAGGGAGGTTTGCCCGATGTTGTGAGCCCCTAATTCCAGAGGGACATAGAGTGCTATTAGCAGCGAATGCCACGGAAAGCCAGAAAGCTGCTTCCAACGGGTTTGAAAGAAGAAGGATCGCATAACGGAGGCTAACGAATTTCGGATTTGCCGATTATACCGAATTGCGGAGATGTACTATCAGAATTATTATCACCGCTCGCGCCGTTCTGCTCATGATTTGGGGTGAATGAAATCGGGAGGGGAGTCACAATGCTCAAGTGCTCTCCTTCGGCGTTCTCTCCCGCGCAGCTGCGGCATGAGCAACC
>DATFHE010000244.1:0-12137 GCA_035248745.1 Anaerolineales bacterium
CGCACATGATTGCGTAAGCAAATCATGCAGGTGTGACGGGAAAAACCTATGAAAGACCTGATTGAATACATCGCCAAATCGCTGGTGGATCACCCGGATGAAGTTCAGGTACGGCAAAGTGGAGGCGCGTCACGCGTCCGTATCGAGCTCAGTGTTTCCAAAGATGACATGGGACGCGTGATCGGAAAGGGCGGCAAGGTCGCGAACTCCATCCGGACCCTTCTGCGTGTGGCAGCCGAGCGTGAAGGAAAACAGGCTACGCTCGACGTGGTTGAGCCAGAATAATGGCTGATACGAAGAATTCTTCAGGCTCGCCAGACGGCGAGCCTGTCTATTTGGTCGTCGGGTTCTTGCGTCGTGCTCATGGACTACGTGGGGAAATCATTATGGATTTGCATACAGATTTCCCCGAGCGTTTTGAGGCTGGAAGAAAGCTTTTCGTAGGCGAAGAGCGCAAACCAATGACCCTTTCTACCTCGCGCCCTCATGCAAAGGGAATGCTGGTGAAATTTAAGGGCGTTGAGACCCCGGAAGATGCCGGACAATTGCGCAACCAGTGGGTCTATGTCAAATCGACAGATGTTCCGAGTCTGCCAGAGGGTGAACTGTATCAGCATGAACTGTTTGGATTTGAGGTCGTGGACGAGGGCGGCAAAGTTTTAGGTGAGCTGGTGGAAATTATTGAGACAGGTGCAAACGATGTATATGTCGTCAGGAACGAATCGGGTAAAGAGATCCTCCTGCCTGCGATTCCCTCCGTTGTCTTGGAAACGGATTCCTCTCGCCGCTTAATGCGCGTGCATTTACTGGAGGGATTATAGGACAGAATGCCATTCCGTCCTGCCATAATCTATGATCGACAAACGTTATTGGATTGGCTTCAACTTAATCAAAGGGATTGGCGCGGTGCGAATGCAGGCGCTGATCCAGCATTTTGGGGATCTGGAAGCTGCCTGGAACGCGGCGCCGGTTGAGTTAGCGCGGGCTGGCTTAGGCGGGAAAGTGATCGAGCGCATCCTCCAAGCGCGCCAGAATGTCGACCTGGAGAAGCTTTGGACAAAGATCGAAGCACAGGGTATTAAGATCCTGACCTGGGAAGATGAAACGTATCCGCAACGTCTTAAAGAGATTGACCAGCCCCCACCTGTGTTATACATTCGTGGCGACTATTTGCCAGATGACCTTTTCGCCGTTGCCATTGTAGGAACCCGGCGAGTAACTGCCTATGGCAGGCAGATCACAGAGGAGCTTGCAGCGTATCTAGCGACACATGGTATTACAGTCATCAGCGGTCTGGCACGCGGTGTGGATGCGATTGCCCATCAAACCGCGCTGAAAGCGGGCGGGCGAACGATTGGCGTGTTGGGCTCGGGTGTGGACAAGATTTATCCGCCGGAGCATCGTGGGCTGGCAGAAAAAATGATGGCGAGTGGCGCGATCGTCAGCGACTATGCTCCCGGTACCCCTCCGGACGCCTCGAACTTTCCACCACGCAACCGCATCATTTCCGGGTTATCGCTGGCAGTTGTAGTGATTGAAGCGGGTGAGACCAGCGGTGCCTTGATCACGGCTGAGTTTGCGGCGGAACAGGGACGCGAGGTTTTTGCTGTACCGGGAAGTATCCTTGCCCCGCAAAGTAAAGGGACGAATAAATTGATTCAAAATGGCGCTCTGCCCTTGTTGAGCGTCAATGATCTGATGCAGGCGCTGGACCTGACCCGCATGGGTGAGCAGAAAACAGCACGAAAGGTCATCCCTTCTGACGAAACGGAAGCGCGGTTGCTGAACGTGTTGAGCGAAGAACCCTTACATGTGGATGAAATTCGAAATCAGACAGAATTACCCATTGAAAAAGTCTCAGCGACATTAGCGCTGATGGAACTGAAAGGAATGGTGCGTCAGGTGGGTGGCATGAATTATGTTACTGTGCGTGAGGTACAATCCGACTACTCTACTCTTAAAGGATAGATATGGAAAATACGAATGCTGTGCATACGTATGCAGTGATTATGGCAGGTGGTGGTGGGACTCGTCTTTGGCCTATTTCTCGAAAAGAAACTCCCAAGCAGCTTCTTCCCCTGCTTGGGAAAGACACATTATTTCAGAGCACGGTTGCACGTCTGGAAAAGTTGTTCCCTCCGGAACGCATTCTTGTTGTAACGGTTGCCGAACAGGCGCGGGAGATGCAGAAGCAGGTTCCTGCGATCCCGTTGGAAAATTATTTGATTGAACCGTCTCCCCGCGGCACCGCTTCTGTGGTAGCATTGGCGGCTGCCGTGCTGCAAAAGCGCGACCCCCAGGCAGCCATGGCAATCCAGACCTCCGATCATTACATTCGCAATCGTGATCTTTTTCATTATTTGATTCGCGCCGCGTTTGAGGTTGCCCAGGAAAATTATCTTGTCACCCTGGGAATCACACCTACCTATCCTTCTACCGGATACGGGTATATCCAGCAGGGCGCGGCACTGGATGGCGATTATAAGTATCCGGTCTACACTGTGGAGCGCTTCAGAGAAAAACCCGATCAAGAGACTGCCCAAAAGTTATTGCGCAGCGGCGATCACTCCTGGAATAGTGGTATGTTTGTGTGGCGTGCGGATACGATCCTGGGAGAGGTCAAACGACAGATGCCCGAGCTTTTTAATGTGGTAAGCAAAATTGCCGGCGCCTGGGGCACGCCCGAGCAGGACGAGGTGGTGCAGGAACACTGGTTCAGCTTAAAGAGTCAAACGATTGACTATGGCGTGATGGAAAAGGCAGAGCGTGTGGCTGTGCTCCCCGCCGGTGGTTTAGGGTGGAATGATGTCGGTGCTTGGGATTCGCTCTTCGATGTACTTCTGCCTGACATGAATGGAAATGTCGCGGCGAACTCACAGCACCTTGCGGTGGATACGCATAATACTCTGGTATATTCCAAGACCGACGAGCGCCTGGTTGTAACGATCGGTATCGATGACATTGTCGTCGTAGATGCGGGCGATGTATTGATGGTCTGCAAAGTGGACCAATCGCAAAAAGTGAAAGACGTGGTGGAACATTTGAAGAAACACCACCAGGAGAAATATTTATAAATAATGTCACTGCGAGAGGGAGCGAAGCAGCACCTGCACTTACATCAGGTGCAAGTGTCTCCTTGTACCAAGTGGATTGTTTCGTTGGGAAAAGCACCCCCCTCGCAATGACATAAACAAAGGTAAGATATGGAAGCATATTGCATGAAGTGCAAGACCAAGCGTGAAATGCAGGATCCTATTGCTATGTTCAATGCAAAGGGGTCTCCTGTCACGGTTGGTGTGTGCCCTGTTTGTGGAACAAAGCTTTATAGAATGGGGAGGACCGAAGCCCACGCAGGCTTAACGCCGCCTGAAAAGCCTGTCAAGGTAGAGAAGCGGGATGGCAAGCTGGTGATCGTCGAATCGCCGGCAAAAGCCAAGACTGTAGGACGCTACCTCGGTAAAGGCTACACGGTGCGCGCCTCCGTGGGACATATTCGCGACCTATTGAAGTCCCAGCTCTCTGTCGATGTGGAAAATGATTTCACGCCGAAATATCGCGTCCCAAATGAGAAGAAGGATGTCGTTAAGGAACTCAAGAAACTGGCGCAGAAAGCGGAAGAGATCTATCTCGCGACCGACCCCGACCGCGAAGGCGAATCGATCTCATGGCATTTGATGGAAGCCGCACAGATCGAGCCGGAACGTGCCAAGCGTGTGGTCTTCCACGAGATCACCGAACCCGCCATCAAGGACGCGTTCTCGCATCCGCGCCAGATCAATATGGATTTGGTAGATGCCCAGCAGGCGCGTCGCGTACTTGACAGGCTGGTCGGATATAGCATCAGCCCGATTCTGTGGGAGAAGGTGCGCGGGCGTCTGTCGGCAGGTCGTGTTCAGTCGGTGGCGCTGAGGCTGATCGTCGAGCGCGAGCGTGAAATCGACGCTTTTGTGCCGGTCGAATACTGGTCCATCCACGCCGAGTTGCAGCCAGAGGGAGTGAAATCCACGTTCCTCGCCAAGCTGGCGAAAATCGATGAGAAGGAACCTGAGCTGCCAGACGAAGAGACGGTCAAGCCGATTCTCGTGGATATGGAAACCGCCGCTTATACAGTGACCAAAGTCAAACGCGGCGAGCGAAGGCGGAAACCTTCTGCGCCATTCACTACCTCTACTTTGCAGCAGGAGGCGTCGCGCAAACTTGGTTTCACCGCCAAGCGTACCATGGCGTTGGCACAAGGGCTCTATGAAGGTCAGGATGTAGGAACGGGGGGTACGACTGGACTCATCACGTACATGCGTACC
Source organism: Anaerolineales bacterium (assembly GCA_035248745.1). Lineage (GTDB taxonomy): Bacteria > Chloroflexota > Anaerolineae > Anaerolineales > Villigracilaceae > Defluviilinea. The sequence goes on from DATFHE010000244.1 coordinate 4,302, forward strand.
GACTCTACGAATGTCTCCCTCGGTGCGCAGGACGAAGCACGGCAATACATCAAGACGAAATACGGCGCTGATTTCCTGCCCGGGGAAGCGCCGCAGTACAAGACCCGCTCTGCCAACGCGCAGGAAGCGCATGAAGCCATTCGCCCCACCTCGGTCGAGCGCGATCCGGAACAAGTGAAGGAATATCTCGAGCCGGCGATGTACAAACTCTACCGCTTGATCTGGCAGAGGTTTGTCGCCTCGCAGATGGAAGCCGCAGTGTACGATACGCTCCAGGTGGAAGTCACTGGCAAGACGGATGAACATACTTATTTACTGCGCGCGTCCGGCTCGACGGTAAAGTTTGCCGGTTTCCTGGTCGTCTACGAGGAAGCCAGGAATGAAGATGTGAAGTCTGAGGAAGAGGATGAGAACGTCCGTATCCCGGCAGGACTGGCCGAAGGACAACAGCAGGAATTGATTCGCTTAATTCCTGAGCAGCACTTTACGCAACCGCCGCCGCGCTACTCCGAAGCCTCGCTTGTGCAGGCACTGGAGGAGCAGGGGATTGGGCGTCCCTCCACCTATGCTCCTACACTCTCCACCATCCAGGCGCGTGGTTACGTGCTCCGCGAAGAAAAACGCCTCGTGCCAACCGACATTGGAACTCAAGTCAATGATTTGATGATTCAGTACTTCCCCGACATTGTCGACTTGCAGTTCACCGCGCGTATGGAAGAAGATCTCGATATGATCGCTTCTGGTCAGGCGGAATGGGTGGAAGTGATGCACGAGTTCTACCATCCGTTTGCCGAGGATGTTAAGAAGGCGCAGGCTGAAATGCCGGTGACCAAGAGCGAGCCAGAACCGATCGGACGCAGCTGTCCGGAGGATGGCGGTGAGCTTGTCATCCGTTACGGGCGTTTTGGAAAATTCATTTCCTGTTCTAACTTCCCAACCTGCCGCTACACCGAGCCCTGGCTCGAAAAGATTGGCGTGCTATGCCCCAAGGATGGCGGTGAACTCGTCGAGCGAAAAACACGCAAGGGACGCACGTTCTTCGGTTGTGAAAATTATCCAAATTGTGACTTCACTTCCTGGAAGCGACCGCTCAAACAGCCTTGTCCTAAATGCGGCAATTTGTTGGTCGTTGCGAACAAGCGCGAAGCGCAGTGCATCAATTGCCAGGAAACGTTCCTTCTGGAAGAGATTGTTCCTGAAACTGTTGAATAGGAGAACGCATGCATTACACACCCCTTCCTTATCTCGATCCCGGCTCAGGCAGCTTTTTGATCCAATTGCTGATCGCGGCATTGCTTGGTATTGGCGTCGCGGTGCGCGCCTCGTGGGGTAGAATCAAAGGATGGTTTGGAATTAAGTCTCAGCCCAAAGCCGACGACGATGACGACGAGTCAGAAGCAAAGTAGCGGACAGCTTTCGTCTTCATTCCGTGACCCCAGCGGTTTCCTGTTCTCTCGCGACGGAGTCCTGTACCGGCAGGTCAATCACAAGTACGAGAAGGAATACGCGCGCTTACTGGAATCTGGCTTATATGACAAGCTCATCAAAGCCGGGTTGTTAATCCCGCACGTGGAAGTGACCCAGGCTCCGGCTGAGTCTGAACTGGCTTATAAAGTTATTCAACCGGAGCGCGCCCCGTTCATCTCGTACCCGTACGAATGGTCGTTCAGTCAACTGAAGGATGCAGCGCTGGCAACCCTTTCCATCCAGCGTCGGGCGTTGAAGGTGGGTATGTCACTAAAGGATGCCAGCGCTTACAACATCCAGTTTGTACGTGGCAGGGCAACCCTGATTGATACTCTTTCTTTTGAAATATACAAAGAGGGGCAGCCCTGGGTAGCCTATCGCCAGTTCTGCCAGCATTTCCTTGCACCACTGGCGTTGATGGCGCTGCGCGATGTCCGTTTGAATCAACTGCTCCGCCTCTACATTGATGGTGTTCCGCTCGACCTTGCCAGTGGATTGCTGCCCTCGAAGACACGCCTCAACTTTGGCTTATTGACCCACCTCCATTTGCATGCGGGCGCACAGAAGCGATATTCGGGCACGGAAGTAAAATCTCGTGCTGCGACCATGAGCAAACAAGCCATGACAGGCTTGATCGACAGCCTCGACTCCACAGTTCGAAACCTGGATTGGAAACCGGGGGGCACAGAGTGGGGAAATTACTACGACATCACAAATTATTCTGACTCTGCATTCGAGCATAAAAAACAACTTGTGAGAGAATGGTCCGCAAATGTCAAACCATCGCTGGTGTGGGATCTGGGCGCGAACAGGGGAGTTTTCAGCCGCGTGGCAGGGGAAAACGGCGCATTCGTGGTATCGTCAGATATCGATCCCACCGCTGTGGAAGAGAACTACCGCCAGGTGAAAACGGAGAAAACCGAAAACATCCTGCCGCTGCTGCTCGACCTGGCGAACCCCAGTCCCTCCATTGGCTGGGCGAACGAAGAGCGCGACTCGTTTGGCGGACGCGGTCCAGCCGATATGCTTCTGGCACTGGCGCTGATCCACCATCTGGCGATCTCGAACAATGTGCCTCTACTCCAGATAGCGGATTTCTTTGCAAAACTCGGAAAATGGCTCGTGATCGAATTCGTTCCCAAGGCAGATACCCAGGTGCAAAAATTGCTGGTCTCACGGGAGGATATATTCCCGCAGTACACGCGCGAGGGGTTTGAATCCGCCTTTCAGCAGAGATACAGGATCGCAGAGGCGGTAAACGTTCGTGAGTCGGAGCGCACCTTGTATTTGATGGAACGCCTGTAATTCTCGGTCCTTTCGATAGGTTGTATTGTGCAAGGGATGGTATATAATAGATTAAACTACCCGAAAAGGAATACGCCATGGAAGCAGTAACTGCGATCGTAAAGAACCTACTTCAGAATGTAAGGACGGTGCTCATCGTGGGCGTCGTACTGGGGTTGCTCCTGGGTTTAATTATCGGCTGGGGAATCTGGCCAGTTACATATACAGATACTACTCCAGAGATCCTGCGTTCTGACCTCCAGGACGATTACTTGCGGATGGTGATCGATTCATTCGAGCGCACAGGTGATCAACAGACTGCTCTCAGGCGCTGGAATGACCTGGGGACCGCTGCTGGGCCAACTCTGCAACGAATTCAGGCGAGCATCGATCCGGCGGCATACCAGCGATTTGCCAGCGCGGTGCAAGCTCCAGTCACTGGTGGACCTATTCCCGGTACACCGCAAACGACGGCTCCTGGGGACACCTCTGGTTTGAGTACCTGGGTAATCTTGGGATCGTTACTGGTTTTGATTTTAGTGGGCGCAGGCACACTCTATCTTCTTCGCCTGTTCCGCAAAAATTCCGGCGCTGTGACTCCTGTCATGCAGGCTGCCGAGATCAGTCGCCACGTGGCAAAGACGGATTTCCAGTCCCTGGGGCTGGCGCAGCCGATCACACAGACCATGACCACCTATGTTTTGGGCGATGATCTGTACGATGAGTCCTTTAGCATTGACACGGGCGGCGGGGAATTCCTGGGTGAATATGGTGTGGGAGTTTCGGAAACGATTGGCGTCGGTGAGCCAAAGAAAGTCGCGGCGCTCGAGATCTGGCTCTTCGACAAGAACGATATCAAGACCGCGACCAAGGTGCTGATGACGGAACACGCTTACAATGACCCGAACATCCGGGCGCGCCTTGAACCGAAAGGCGAGCTCGTGGTCGTGAAGCCGCAGGATCAAGTCCTGTTGGAAACGGCGACTCTGCAGCTGCTGGCAACGGTTGTAGATATGGAATACGGGACCGGCGCTCTGCCTCCGCGGAGTCACTTCGAACGCATTACACTCGAACTCGCCGTCTGGCCCCGCAGCGGGCAGTAAGTCATTTCGAAGCAAAAGAGACCAGCAACGCCGGTCTCTTTTTTATTTCCAGTGGAACTCTCAAACACCAGGGGCACTAAGGACACAAAGATTTCTTATCCTTAAGACTTGGTGCCTTTGGCGATTAATCATTCGATCTTCAAAATCTTAAACTGGATCTTACCGCCAGGCGTCTCTGCCTCGACTACATCTCCAACTTTATGCCCCATTAATGCCTTGCCGATAGGGGATTCATTTGAGATTTTTCCATTGCGGGGGTCTGCTTCCTTTGCGCCGACCATGTAATAGGTCTCGGGATCGAAACTTTCTTCCTGAACCGTGACTGTGGACCCAACTGTGACCACATCACTGGCTCTCTTTTCCACGATAATAGCTGTGCGCAATACGGCTTCGATCTCCTGAATACGCCCTTCAAGAAAACCCTGATCTTCCTTAGCTTTATGATAGTCCGCGTTCTCAGACAGGTCGCCCATCTGAATAGCAGAACGCAGGCGCTGAGCGAGTTCCTCGCGGCGCGGACCAGTCAGCTCCTTCAATTCAATTCTAAGTTTCTCTGCACCTTCGGGTGTCAAGTAAATGGGTTGGTTCATCGTACTCTCGCTCTCTTAGGGTCTCTCCAACGGATTGAACAATCGTTGATGTTCTTCGATGGCGTAACGGTCTGTCATCCCGGCAATGTAATCGCAGATCGTGCGTTGAAGTCCGCGCTTTTCAATGTTGCGCTGCGTAGTGGTAGGCAGCATGGATGGCTCCTGACAGTATAGGTTGAAGATGTCCGAGATTAGGTTCTCTGCCTTCACCTGCATCCGGGCAACGCGGTAGTGACGGTATAAATTCTTGTATAGAAAATCCTTCAGTTCGCGGTTGCGTCGCTGCATCTCTTCGCTATAGCCGATCACATTGTGCTTGAGCTTCTGCAGATCAAGCGGTGAATTAGCCCGACTCTCTTTCAGCCGCTTGTCTGTCGCTTCGATCATATCTGTGACCATGATGCCAACCAACTGGCGGATCATGCGGTGGCGCTCGATGTCATCCAGGAGGGGTCCGCGCCATTTGTAGGTCTCACGCAGGATCTCCCAGAGAGAGATACCTTCCAGCATCTGTGGCGTGATCATCGCAGAGCGTAAACCGTCATCGAGGTCGTGAGTGGTGTACGCCAGTTCGTCCGCGACGTTGGCGATCTGCGTCTCGAGATTGCCGCGCAGGTCGGCATTGTAATCCCGCGCGTCCGAGATGTCATATTCCGATTCATGCTTTACCATGCCCTCACGCACTTCCCAGGAGAGGTTCAAGCCTGGGAACTCGGGATAACGCTGTTCCAGTTCTGTAACAATGCGCAGGGATTGCTTGTTGTGGTCGAAGCCGCCGTGATCTCTCATCAGACGGGCAAGAGCGACTTCACCGGAATGCCCGAACGGGGAATGACCCAGGTCATGCGCAAGGCAGATTGCCTCCACCATGTCCTCGTTCGCGCCGAGGGCACGTGCGAGCGTTCGCCCGATCTGTGCCACTTCAAGGGTGTGGGTAAGACGAGTGCGGAAGTAGTCGCCCTCGTAATTGATGAAGACCTGCGTCTTGTACTCAAGACGCCGGAATGCCGTAGTATGGATAATGCGGTCGCGGTCACGCTGAAAAGATGTGCGGTATTCCGGTTCGCTATCCAGGTAGGCGCGCCCCTTCGAATCTTTACTGCGCATTCCGTACGGAGCCAGGCTCCGGTCCTCGATCTCTTCCAATTGCTGGCGGGTGAAATACATATTTAACCTTTCAAACGATTACGCCATTGCGAGCGACCCGCTTCGCGAGGAGTGAAGCAATCTCCTCTTTGAGGATGGAAGATTGCTTCTCGGAGACTCACAATGACGTACAGATGGAAATGGGGCGAGAGGGGGTCGAACCCTCACGGTGTTGCCACCGATGGATTTTAAGTCCATTGCGTCTGCCGATTCCGCCATCGCCCCAGAGAGCTATATTTTACCGTATGAAGAGATACCTGTGCCTCATTTTGAGAGCTAAGTAGGAGACGCCTGTTATGTTTGCCAGGTGCTGAAAGTATAACATTTCGTCTGTCGAAAGTAAGGATTGAGCGTATTATTTTCTGTCAATGCTATACTTGAATTAAATTGATCATTGACTTTCTATAATCTATAACAAGGCAGTGCCTCGCGATGGCTATAGAGTAGCTGCTCAGTTTCTTGTCAATGCTCCGTCGTACTTCATTGATTTGCGGCATTTGATCGTAATCCAGGGTATCGTAGCTAGCCATGTGAGGATGTACAGGACCAGCAGTTTGGCTGAAACGATGATAAAACCTGGAAGGGACATCAGATGGACAACACTTTGCTCAACCGAATTGGGATTATTCTTAATGTCCTGGCTGGTTTTTTGATCGCACCAGAACTCATAGGTGTTGAACGAATTAACAGATTCCAAGTAATTCTCGAAACAAGGATAAACGATAATACCCAGTTGCTGAAGGATCGTACCGCCAGGTATCAGCATTTTTACATCTTAGACAACGTAGACTACCGCTTCGTCCTCGTACATTCTCTGATTGTCACCCTAATTGCAATTGGCATCATTTATTCAGTCCTAATGCGAGACTTCGTTCTTATGGGGCAATTTATGATCCTTGGCTTCACACTTAGTTTTGTCTATGCATTGCTTATGATTTGGGAACATATCTACCCTGAAGCGTCCCATGAGATTCGTGACATCGCTCCTCGCTTTAGAGGACGTGACATGCTGGCGAATGGAGTGGACTCAGTGCTGTTACTTCTATTAGCTGTCATCCTGGCAATAACCTGGATGGCAGCTTCGTTCATCATTACCATAGTTGTTCTTTTGTCTTCCCGGCGTTTGTATCCGGCTGCGGTTATTCTTATACTATTACTCGGTTTACAAAAGACGATAGGCTTTATCGTACTGAGACTACAAGGCGACGACCGCATGCAGACTTTGCTGATCTCGTGGGGAATTGCTCTGTTTATTGTCGGTAATCTGCTTCAGTTGATTGCAACATTTTAGAGGTACACGGCTTCGAGCTCTGATCAGGATTGAAGCAGTTACAGAAAACATATCGTTCCTCCACGGGGAGTCTATTCTTTATTCCGCTTTCTTAGAAATTCGGTAGTTCGAACGACCAGAAACGCTGTTGGTATTGTTGCCAGGATCAGAAATATTTCTCTTTCACTTTTTGCTCTGGCAAATGCCATCATAATCCCGAAGAGTCCTACTCCGATGAAGTACCATCCATATCTTTTTTTCATATTGTTCTCCATTGTGTTTTTGATGTGCTGAATTGATGTAAGTCGGGGTACCAAACCGACCTACTTGGAAATACTCTCCAATCGTGATGCATTATCGCGGTTTATGGAATATCGTTCCCGCAAGTCTTTCATTGCGAAGGGAAGGTAGAGCAAAAGCATGGAAATGATTCCGATCAATTCCATGTACAGAATATAGACGGGCCATTCAGGCAGCCGGTCCAGCAGGCTGGGTGTCATTGGCTTTTCGTTGATCATCAGGTAATTGCTGCCAAGGAATGCATTTATGAAAAAGATAATCACCACATAAATATTCATCCAGATCGCCACGCGCAAGAGGGACCTTCCTGTAGGGCGGAAGTGCTCCACGGCGGTCATATAGATTGCCGAGGTGATGATGAGTCCGTGGGAGAGGAAATACTGAAAGAAAACAAAATGAGGAAAGCCATAGATACCAATCCCCGGCGTTGCTAGCGCCTGGATTGCACCGCTAATACCCATGAGGTACATAAATTCATACAGTCTGTAATTCTTTGTAAGCAGCATAAAGGCGCCAAGCCATACGAGTACACTGCACAAGTGGAGTGGCAGCATCGTCTGGATGGTCCATGTGCCGTAGATGAAGTTCCAATAATGCCAGGCAATTTCATTTCCCAGTAGAGCGAGTGCCAACAGCCACCGAATTGCAGTTTTTGTCCCGTCGGAGGCATCCCGGA
>DATFHE010000245.1:0-3649 GCA_035248745.1 Anaerolineales bacterium
TTCTGTCGCGCCCAGCTTAAACGTCAGGTTCACCTGGCTTGAGGCAACCAGATATATATTTTTGGTTTCGATCTGCGGGGATGACACCTGGGCATAATACAGCCCTGGCAGCAGCTGCGTATTTGGCTGTGCCAGACCAAGCTGTATATCACTGGTACGACCAGGCGCCAGTTCAAAGGTTTGAGGAAGCGTGCCGGGGTTATTCGGGATATATGCCTGCTGGTTATCATAAGAATTCTGCAGAGAGAAGAATTCCGGGAGCGTTAAGGGCGCGACGGTTGTGTTCGTGCTCTGGATGTTTACTGCACTTGCATACAGCACCGGTTCATCCGGGCGCACAAACGCCATTGGCCAGCCGAACAAGGGTACGTTCAACATCGGTGGCAGGGGCGGCGTGTGGGTCTCCACGATGTATGAATCACCTAAAGACTGTCCCCAGCGGTCCCGGATGCGTGCAGACAGCTCAAACGTATAGGTCGTATCTGGAATAAAATCGCCATAGACGTAGAGTTCCAGACCATTTTCAGACACCTGTGTTTGCAGGTTTTCCACTTCCGGGAAGACGCTGATCAAACTATCATACTTAGCGCTGGCAAGCGGCGCGTTGAACGTGAACGTGGTCGTACCAATATCCGTCTTGGTATTGCTCACGACAAAGTGATCGTATGTAGTGTACACAGCCCCGTAGTCCGTGCCGAGGACCATCCCACCGCTTGAGGTTGCGGCTGCATTCAGGTTTATGGTGTAACCAACATTTCTTCCCAACAGGTCGTCTGGAACGAAAGTCATTTCTGTTTCCGCTTCGTTCCAGGAAAACTCCCCGCTCAGAGTGCCTTCCGGACCGCTTAAGGAAAAGCTCGATTCCACACTCTCGGTATTCATCGGCTGGTTGAAGGTAAGTTTGATCTCGGGGTCTAGTGGAAGCAACTCCATAACGGACGGCTCGAGGCTGACAACGCCTGGACGAGAGGTCGTGAACGTCCACGCGATTCGTTCGGTTCCAGACCAGCCAACGCCGGAAGCCGTTTTCAGATTCATATCCAAACTGACGGTGTATTCCGTTCCCCCTGCCATTGCCGGCTCCGGATAAAACACGTACGTGCTGGTATTGATCCATTCACCGCGTCCCTGCACAGGTGGCTGAATCTCAAAGGCGGGAGGCTGCGAAGCGGGGTCGCTACCCAGTGCAACCACAGGCTGATTGAACGAAGCCACAATTGCGGCATCAACGTTTACATCCTCCGCGCCAGGCTGCGGCAACAGATTTGTGGTGCGCAGATAATCTGCAACCGTGAAGGAAAGACCGATCGGCTCCGTTAGCCCAAACCCGTTTGCCGACTGGAGAGAGTTTGCAATGCTGAAGGTTAAGGGTGTATTTGCCAGATATGACTGTGTGGGAGTAAATTTCAACGTCGCGTCATCATTCCAGGTAAAGTTCCCGGCGGGTAAGCCCGTCAAAGCAGCTTCGGCGGAATCCTTGTTCACAGGCTGATTGAAATAAAATGTGATGGGCGACTGATGACCGATCACACTCCCGAGCGGCGGGTCTGTCTCCACCAGAGCAGGGGGTAGAGCCTGTGTGAAAGATGTGGGCGTTGGAAGGGCGGGTGTGGATGTGCTGCTGATATTGATCACCGGGGTTCCGGTGCAGGACGTAAGAAGGACAGCAATCAGCAGAAAGCTATTCAGCGTAAAAGTGACGCGGCGTTTCGTCATATTTCCTCAGAGCAAAGGGAATCGTTTGCTATCGTAGTATCGCAGGTAGTAGTGTAGATTCATTATACACGCGAGCGAATCGAAAAGGACACGGCTGATGCCGTGTCCTTCCATACTTTTATCAGATTACTCCGCAGGAGCGAGTGCGCTCACTGCATCGGCGATCTCTTGATACGAAGGGACCTGCCCGGCCTGGCCCACGCGCTGACCGTTTACAAACACAGTGGGTGTACCGCTCACTCCCATTTGCTGACCCAGGTCGAAATCCGCCTGGATCTCTTCCTCAAATTGATTTGCGCTAAAGCAGCTATTGAAGGCCTCTGTATCAAGCCCGAGACTCTCTGCCATTGCCTGCAAGCGCCGGTTACTGAATGCTCCCTGATTTTCACCGTTCCAGTTGGCAAAGAGAATGCTGTGCATCTCCCAGAATTTATCCTGCTCGTTTGCACACATCGCTGCATTCGCTGCCTGATCTGACTCGCCAATAGCACCCACGCCGTTTCCGTCCAGGAAGGGATAATGGTGGAACTCATAGCGGGCCTGTCCGCTGGCAACCAGATTTTCGATAATGAGCGGTTCTGTGCTTTCCGTGAACCTGCGGCAAGCCGGACACTGAAAGTCCTCGAATATCTGGATAATCGCTGGTGCATTGGCGTCACCCAGACTCAATCCGTCCGCATCGGGCAGCGCAGCAGGGGTCACTGTAATGATTTCACCGACCGGTCTCAACTGGGGCCAGATGACTGCAAACACAATGAGAGCGGCAACCAGCGCAATCACTCCGATCGTAATCAAACGACGGCGCTGCTGCTCACGCTGCATCCGCTCACGGCGTTCCTGACGTTTACTTACCTTTTCCCGACTCATAATTATTCCTCATGATATAGATTGAAAACGACGCGTATGGCTCGCATCGGTAATTATTTTTACTCTGACGGGGCTCCAGCCTCGTTAAGAATCGCCTCGAGCTTCTGCTGGAAAGCACTGAAGGGCTGCGCGCCATCGATTCGATCGGTTTTGGTTTCGCCGTTGACCGTGTAGGTAATAATGAAACCCGGCGTGCCATTCACGTTTGCAGACTGCCCATCTTCCGCATCTTCCTGGATACGGTCGAGATACTTGCCACTGTCATAACAACTGTTGAATGCTTCCATATCCAACCCCGCCGTTTCTGCTATGGATTTTAGGCGCCTATCGGAGAACGAACCTGCATCTTCCCCCAGGACATTTGCGAAGAGATGAGCATGCATATCCCAGAACTTTTCCTGGTCTCCGGCGCAATAGGCTGCCAGAGCGGCGTCTCTGGACTCTGTCGTTGCAGGGGATCCTTTTGCTCGCGCAATGTTATCACTGACGAAATTTCCCATCGAACGATAGACGAAATGGACTTTGCCGGTGTCAATATAATACTGCTTCAGTAACGGCTCGGTTTCTTCGTGGAATCGTTCACAGAAGGGACATTGAAAATCAGCATACTCCTCGATCGTAATCGGTGCGTTCGGGTCACCCAGCGTATTGTCTTCTGGTTGAAAAAGTGTTCCCGGGTCTGCAGACACAACTTCGGCAACCGGCCGGAGAAATGGCCAGACCACAGCAAAAACAAGAAATGCAGCACCCAGTGTGATCAACCCAATCGTCAACAAACGATTACGCCGTTCCTGTTGTATCATTTTCTGACGTCGTTCCTGGCGTTTACTCTTCCTCTCAGAACTCATGAAAACTTAACTCCTTGATGTAGATGATTTTGACGTGACCGCATCATAGAAAAACGCCAAGCTTGTAAAGCAAATTACAATCATGGATCATAAATTCACTTTGGCAGTGATGCGGTACTTCATGAATTCTCCCATGCGCAAAAACTTTTGTCTAGGATAAAGTTAGAGATTCTTAAGAAATCCCCCTCTGCTTCGCCGCACTTATGCATTTACCCTAG
>DATFHE010000246.1:0-7788 GCA_035248745.1 Anaerolineales bacterium
CTTCGCGAATCGGTCCCTGGATCAGAACACGTTCCTGTTCGTTATAAGCCAGCGGCTCAGCAATCTGAACCGTACCGCTAGACCCAAGGGGCGAGTTCCACATTGCCCTCATGCTATCAAACGCATTTTTCCCCTTTTCACCGCGGTAAATTTTTGCGACAACCAGTTCAGGCAACTGGCGGTCCGGCGATGTGTTTTGGGGATACTCGAGGCGATAAAGCACAGTGCAGCGGCTGCCCGGTTTATACCGGACAACTTTCGGGTTGCTCGCCTGTATTTGTAAATCGCGGTAAGCAGGCGAGTCCGCCTGAATATTACGCATCAAGAAGTGCCGAGACTCTTCCGGGTCAGTGAGAAACTCCAGCGACCCCAGGACCGTTTCCGCTTCCTGCGATTTTAATTTCAAGTTGAGGTCTGGAATGACCGAGCGCCAGCCTTCTCTTCCAAACGCGCCTTCGACCTGCGGTTCTTCCTCGAGAAGGATGCCGGGCGGGTAAATCGCCCCTTCGAGGACCACGGTTTGCGGAGTTTCCTCCCCCGGCGTGGAGATTGTCAGAGGGTAAAGACCTGTCCAGTGTTCCGCTTTGAAGCGGATATGGCCTACGTCACATTTCTGTAAGAGGAGATTGCCCTGTTTAAATTCGGGTACGATTTGAGAAAGCCTGGCGCAGACACGATCCGGGTCTCGCGCCGCGATCAGCCAGTCTGGAAGCTGAGAAAATGCCCCCAGCCCGTTCCATATCACAGAGTCCTGTTCCTGATCAAATAACATTCCAGTTTCAGTCATATGATGTTCTCCTCAAACAATTGATGAAAATACGTTGTATTGTTAAGCCTGTGAAGGGGCGGGTAGTGTTTTTAAGCCTTGCCAGGCTTCCGCTACCAGGGCGGCGGGAAGTGGTGAGAAGGGACTCCGTTCGAAACCACGGATCGCTTTCCGAAGCAAGCCAACCGCTTCATACCACTCGGCACGCTGCCAGAACCCTGATGGATCCCCACTCGCGCGGCAGTATGTTTCAAGAAATTGCCGCTTTAAGTCTGGTAACCAGCTGGTGCAGCGAGGTGGCTGCCCATCGTTTTTGACGGTCTGTTTGACCTTCATCTGCTGTAACGTGGCTAAGAAAGTTCCGACGTCTACAGCAGGATCCGCCATCCCGCAGTGATCGAAATCAAGAAGAGCAATCTGTTGATCCTGGATCAGGAACTGGGCGGGCTTACAATCGCCATGAACCATACAGATTGTGGCCCCCCATTGATCTAACGTATTCAGCCAGGTTGAAAGGGTGTCCGCCAGTTCGATGATTTTATTGCCCAGGTCTGGATTGATATCACCAATCCTGGCGCCCCGTTTTTTGAATCGCGCCAGCTCAGATTTAATCGAGCGTGTCTTCCCACCAACCAGCCCACTTGCATGGAACGCTGCCAGCGCCGAAGCGGCGGCCAGTGTGCCAGCGAACCCGCGCGGATCACAGGCTGCGGTATCGCAGCTGATCATACTGTCTAATGGAACGCCCTCGATAGGATTTTGCAGGACCATGGCTAGCTCAGGTAAAAAAGCAGCGGCTGTTGCATAGGAAACGCGACCATCCCGAGCAGAGGCGGAGTCAGAGAGTGACAGCATTTGCTGATAGACGTTCTCAGCCTTCTCCAGATCATGGTAGATCTTGCCGTACAACACCCGTTTGTATATTTCGCCGGATTCATTTTCCCGCAGCCACAGGTTCAGGCGCACGGTGCATCGTCTTTCCGGACGAAAGCGCAGAGGCTTCACTTCGCAGCGTAGAATTCGGGCAGCGCGGGTTTGAAATTCAGGGAGTGTTTCTGCCAGCGCCGCGGAAACATTTTGAGAATCAAGGACTTTGGTAAGAGTCGACAGAGCGGGGTCGTTTGGGAAGCGATATACCTGCATTCCCAGAGAGGGAATGACTCTGGTCGTCTCTGGAATCTGGCTCTCGTCCCCCTCCCATTTGTAGGTGCCAATGACCAGATCATCTCCCAGCTGGTAAAGGATGCGGCAGTAATTGCCCGGCTCATACTTTACATCCAGGATATGACATTCCGGTGGGCGGATCCTGGTGTCCGTCGTCCCATTTTGACCTTCTGTTTCCCCAGGCTCAAGTTGAAATAATTGTTCGAGGAGCGGTCCCATCGTGCCGGGATGCAGGGCGATCGCAACCTGTTCGTTCTCTGGGATGGACTGTTCGCGCACCAAACCGGAAGTCCTTTTTTCAACCATGATGGCAACCTTTCAAAATCAGACAAAAGAGAACTGCAAACAAATAAAACCGATGTTAAGAATCAGATACCGCGTAGGAGATAACCCAATATTCCTACGCGGCGTAAAGACCACCTCAGGGATCTTGTTTCACCCTTACAATTCTTGGCTCACCCATTCCCTACTCGATCAATATTCGTTCTTGATCTGCCTCCGGGATCGATACAGGATTTTATATTCAAACAACTTTACAGCAAGGCTCGTAGATTATAATAATATTAATAATCGTTGTCAACTAATCGTGCGTTTGGTCGGGAAATAATCCCAGCCCTTTGACACGTTGCAATTGACAAATGGAGTCTGGATTATTACAATTCATTTTACAATTTTTCTGAGCCTCGTGTGCTGTGCATTATCAATTCATTCTATTGTTGGTATAATTGTCCAATTACCTGGGAAAACGGCAGCCCTTGCTTAAAAGCTTTCATTCTGCCTTTTCCGGCCCGCACATATTCCATTCTTTCCAATTTCATACGCAGATGATGACATAGAACTTCCTTCTAGAGCAAAAGACAATCCAGGCTGCCAGTGCTGTGATTGTTCTTACTGGCATCCAAGTTAGAGCAGGGACTGTCAGAAGGTCAATCGTTCCGTTCGGACGCAGATCATCATACTTTGAGCTTCAGTTCGCAATTATTAGGAGAAGACGCATGGAGTACCGTTTCGACTTTGACGATCAGTTACCTGACTTGCCAATGGCGTTTGATTTTGATGAGGTGGCAGAGTTGTTCGAGCGTAAGGTGTTTCGCCCGAATTCTTCGCAGGAGCCAGTGGGTACTCTAAACGTCAGGAAATTGCAGGATGTGAAGTACAGACCTTCCCAACGTTGTGTGACCACTTATGAATTGATTGTTGGCAGGCCCGATAGTTCTCCTGAACGGACCATCGGCGTTCTGGAATTTACGCCCGACGGAGTAATACCGCGCATTTTCACTGCTGATGATCGTCTGCCCTGGCTAGCCAAGGCAACCGACATGCAGGAGATGCAACAGCGCTTCTCGGAGCTGCCAGGGTACGGCGATCAGTTAAAGCTCTGGGAGATCTTCCCCGTTCGTTACAAGCCCGGCTTGCACTGCGTTATCCGTTACACCGCGCAAACGCCTAACGGTAATAAGATGTTTTACGGGAAATCGTTTACCGGCAACGCGGAACGACTGATGAAAACCATCCAGGATCTCGACCAGGCGAGCCATGAGAATTCGGATATGCCTTTAATTTCCTCGCCGGTGGCGGTCTGGCCGGACATGGAGATGATTTTACAGGATGCAGTTCCCAACGGGGTGGAATTCACTCACTTTATTTACGACCAACGATATGACGTTTCGGTGCGAGAAAGCTGGATGGTCAAAGCAGGTCGTGCACTGGGTGTATTCCATAACAATTCAACCGCTCCAAGCGAAACGAAAACGATTTATGATGATCTGGAAGATCTGCGTGAATATACATCGATCATTGCCAAGGTAAAACCTGACCTGGCGGTCAAATACGAAGAGGTCATTCAACATATCATCACAAAGGTGGATCATTTCACAGAGCCGGAGCCCGTTGCGAGCCATGGCGCGATGCGCACCGATCAGTTCCTCCTTCAGGGAGACCGCCTGGCGATGATCGATCTGGATAGTTATTGCTGGGCAAACCCGGCGCGGGATCTGGGGAATTTCCTGGCGTACTTGTGCTGGAAGGCGATCCGCCAGCCCGAACACGCGCAATTCGTGGAGCGCTCCGGTCGCGCCTTCCTTGAAGGATACCTGAGCGTGCAAGAGGATATCGACGAACGCTGGTTATCGGTCTATCAGGCAGCCTCGTTATTAAAAATCGCCGGACGCCGTTTTAGAAGCCTCACCTTTCTGGAATGGCCGCTCGTCATTCACCTGATTCAGGCCGCCTTTTCCGCGATCACGGAAGACCTGGCGAACCTGGAGGCTGACACAATCAGCGGTCTTCATGGAACTCTGGTTGCCCATCTCCGGACATCCAGCAGCAAAACGAAATTCCCACGCACATTTGAAGACAAGCCTTTCCCTGCGCTTTGGAGCGCACTGAATGCCGAAATCATGAATGAAGGTCTCTCCCCTATGCTTGGTGAAGTCTGTTCTTCGTCGGCCGAGCGTATTGTGACCCGTGTAAAACTTCTGGCGTATAAGCCCGGGAAGCGCGGGGTCATTCGCTATGACCTGGACCAGATCGAGTGCCAAAAGTATTCCTCCGTCTATGGCAAGCTTTACCCGGAACCCTATTTATCGGAACGGGCGTACAAGGTCATGAAAACGCTGGACGGGGAAGTGTTTCGAGATGCCCCAGACCTGGGTATGCCGGAGCCGATAGGCGTGATCCCCAATCTGGGGATGCTCATTTTTATTCCGGCGGAAGGGGAAATACTCGGGGATTACATCGCCAAGCGCTCCTTAGATGGACCAGAGGTGATGCGCGCAATGGAGCTTTCTGGAAAATGGCTGGCGCAGTTGCACACGCACCAAATTCCGCTCGAAAAGGAATTCAAGGTTGAAAATGAGGTGGATAACATACGCGAGTGGGCTGAATTTGTCTCTACGAAATATCCGGATGAGAGCAAGGCCGTGAATCATATTGCAGATTACCTGGTTCAAAAGGCAGCCGAACTGGACTTCAGCGCTCGCGTTCCCATCCACAAGGATTTTCACTATGAGCATATCCTGATGGATGAACACCTGAAAGTGTTTGATTTTGATGAGATGCGACTGGGCGACCCAAATTTTGATCTGGCTCATTTTTGCGCCAACTTTTACCTGCTGGCGTACCGAGTTCAGGAACACACAGCCCAGTTTACAGATCTTCAAAGCCGCTTTTTGGATGCTTATTCCAGTGAAACAGGATGGAAGTGGGACGAGAACTTCCTGTTCTTCTACATTTATTCCTGTCTCAAAATTGCCAAGCAGTTGTGCAAATTTCGCGGCCCGCGCCCCTGGCCCGAAGGAGATGAACAACAGGCGCAGGTCTGGTTGATGATCGAACAGGGCTTGATGATTCTGGAAGGCGCCAAAACTAGAGACACCCAAAAGGACACCGAAGTTCCCGTGTTTGAATTCGCAGAAATCAAAAGGGCGACTCGATGGGCGAAAGCAGCTCAAATAAGCAAATCGGCTACCTCCTCCGCAGCTATCCTCGTCTCTCACAGACCTTTGTTCTGAACGAGATCCTTGCCTTGGAAAAGATCGGGGTGTCCATCCAGATCTTTGCTCTGACCAACCCCCATGAGAAGGTTGTGCAAAGGCAAGTAGATGAGGTGCAGGCTCCAGTCCATTATCTCGAGGAATCCATCCAACCGCGCCGGATTGGTAACAGGCTCAGAGAGCACCTTCAAGTCGCCGGGTTATATTTCGGGGGGTACATCCGGTCCCTCTTTTACATCGCGACACATCCAAAGATCGATCAAGGCTATACTGCCAGCAGTCGATGGGAATGTTTTCTTGAGGCTGTTCATCTGGTTTACGTGTTGCGCTTGCAAGAACGGGAAGCCGGAAACAAGATAGATCATTTGCATGCCCATTTTGCGCATGACCCAACGCTGATCGCTTATCTGGTTCATCTCATCACCGGCATTCCCTTTAGCTTTACAGCCCATGCCCGTGATCTCTACCAAGTACCGGCGGAGGTCTTAACGCATCGAATCCGTCGTGCTAGCGCGGTCGTCACATGTTGTGGGGCAAATATGGATTACCTCAAGCAGATTGCTCCCTCACAACAGTCGAAGTTTTTGCTGATCTATCACGGTGTAAACCTCAAAGATTTTCAGCCCGCCCAAAAGACAGATGTCGCCTCCCGTCCAGAGACTCCCGTTATCCTCTCCGTAGGGCGATTGGTGGAGAAGAAAGGCTTCCAGGATTTGTTGCAGGCGCTGCGGGTGGTCAAAGAGCGTGGGCAGCGATTCTGCTGCACCATCTACGGAGATGGCCCTCTCTCTCAAACGCTGAAGAAGTGGGTCGACGAACATGATATGGCAAGCGATGTCATGTTGATGGGCGACTCCACACAGCAGGAGTTGATCTCCATCTATCAAAACGCGACTCTCTTTGCGCTGACGCCTGTCCAGACCGAGGATGGCGATCGGGATGGCATCCCGAATGTGTTGATCGAGGCGATGGCTGTGGGCTTGCCTGTGGTTACGACAGCGGTCGCCGGGATTCCGGAACTGGTGGACAACAACCAGAATGGGCTTTTATACCAGCCGCATGATGTGGATGGGATTTCTTCAGGGATCCTTGACCTTCTAAGTAACGCGGAAAAACGGAAGCTGTTAGGCGACGTTGCATCCAAGAAGGTGAAGGAACACTTTGATGTGGCTCAGGCTGCGAAGCGGTTGAAAACATTATTTAACTAAATTTATCCTACCTTGGTGAATGATGAGTAAAAAATCTTCTGACGATCAAAAAGGCTCTTCGAGCGGACTCAATATACGCCCATTAGTGGGGATGATCACTCGATTCTCGGGCAATTCACGGCGGATCTTCATCCTCTCCTTGGTCATGTTGATTCTCGAGTCGGTTACGGGAGTATTGATTCCCCTTTTAGTGCCAGGTCAGGTTGTAAATTTGGCGGCAGAGAGCCTGGCTGGGCTTGAAATTAGTTCCATTGTGAGAACCCTGATCTTCATTACGCTTGGCTTAATCATCCTGACCATGCTCAACAGCCTGTGTGACTCCTTGTCTGCGATCTACCTTGCCCAGGGTGGTCGTCAAGTGGGCTACAACATGCGCGTTTTCCTCTATAACCACCTCCAAAAACTTTCCCTGTCCTTCCATGGACAGAGCCGCACAGGCGATATTCTCAGCAGGGTCACCTCGGATGTGGCGGCTTTTGAAGACTTCATCATTTCCAATCTTTCAGATTTCATGGGCAGCATATTGAACATCGTTATCCTTATGTTTGCTATGTGCGTAAGCGCCGTGACGATCTGGAGGCCCTTAATGCTTCTGGACGCCTGCAATAGATTGATCCCATCAGCGTTCGCAAATGTCTGCCTGAACCTGCAACCACCCGAGGAAGTGCTGGGGGCAGCTGGCCCCAGTAGTGTGTTTATTATCCCGCTGGTCGCTCTGGCAATTATCCCCGTAATGGCGTTGATTACGAATTATTTCACCGGAAGGATCAAAGCGGCGAGCAAGAGGCTGCGCTCCACCGAAGGTGAGCTGGCTTCCGCGGCGCAGGAAATGTTAGCCTCGATCCGAGTGGTGCAGGTATATGGTCAGGGAGACTACGAACAATCCCTCTTTTCCGGGCAGAGCCAGAAAGCTATGAATGCCGCCCTCGAGGCTGCCGCGTACCAGGCACGCTTTAAATGGGCAATGAGTGTCCTGGCTGCCATCGTAACCGCCATTATCATCTGGATCGGAGTCGGGATCATACGCGCAAACCCGGGCAGTATCCAACCGGGTATATTGCTTACCTTCATCGTCTGGGTAGATAACATGTTCAAGCCCGCGAAGAAACTGATCTCCCAGTGGAATGCGTTTGGCAAGCTGTATGCCAGTCTGGAA
>DATFHE010000247.1:0-8063 GCA_035248745.1 Anaerolineales bacterium
ATGAATTGTGCCTGTTTCCAGACGCGTGCAATCGCGCGGCTGTCCTCCACAGGAGTGACATTGTCTTCCACATCGTGGAACATCAACGCGGGGATCCGGATGCGAGGAGCCAGGGATTCGTTTGTAATTGCATCTAAGACACCCCGCCCAAACTCTTCATCAAGCATACGACGTAACCCTTCGATCATTTTGTCCGGCAAGTTTGCTAACGCCTGGAAACGCGGCAGAGAATCCATCAACTTGTTGAACGCGCCGAAATAGACCAGCCGCGACGGCGGTGGGAGGTTCCGTTCCACAAAGGCGTACGACGTGATCAGCGTCCCGAATGAATGAGCAAGGACAGCGTGGAACGGTCCTTCGTTCTGCGCGATCACATCCAGGCTGGGAGCGATCTTCAACAGGTTGGTTGTCTTTCCGGTCGATTCACCGTGCCCAGGCTGATCAAAAGCTACGACGCGAAACCCAGCGAATAACAATGGATCGACAAAGCCTGTCATCTGGGCGCGGGCACCACCCCAGCCGTGTATAAGGAGCACTGCCGGCCTGCTATTTCCCCAGGTTGTGACAGCCAACTCACCTCCCTCAAACGTGAGACGATAGTTATTCCCCCACTCGATAATTTCCTGCTCGGCGGGCTTCACCTCGTATCGGCTGGGACTGAAAAATGTACGGTATACCCTCTTCAACACAGCCTGCGGTGAATCGGTGGAAGTGATGGTTGACATATATGCTCCTTTAAGTTTACTTACTATTTAGTAAGTTTTTTCAGCCAAAAAAATTTTATGCAGGTACCAGCAAATCCTGTTTGTGTTGTTCTACGACCGCATGGAATTTATCTGTGCCTAGCGCCCGCGCCATTTGCAGCGCGCCCTGTAGACTGGAAAGGATCAAAGCTGCCTTGCTGACAGAGTCGCCGCCGAAGTGGAACACACCTGCTTCTCTCCCCTCCTGTAATGTATCCTGAAGCCAGGCTAATAACTCACACGTTAACGCTTCTGTCTGCTCACGCAGGGAAACTGGCAAAGAATGAAATTCCGTTTCCAGCGATCCAGCCAAACAGACCTTGCCATTATCGGCGCGTGTGTTGGTATAGATACTAAAAAACCAGTCTAACTTCTCTCCAGGGGGCAGGTCTTTGATTCGCGAGTTGTTGACCCAGAGTTGGAAACGATCGCGATAACGCTGCATCACCGCACACGCCAGATCGTCTTTGGTACGAAAATGATAATGGATGGCTGCATTCTTGACATCCAGCGCATCTGCGATGTGTGCATAGCTGAAGCCGTTAAAGCCTCTTTCCTGAAGGAAAGACTCGGCTAGGTCCATAATTGCTCGCTTCGTGTTCTTATTTCTAACCATTATGGGTAAATTTTACTTACTGATTAGTAAGTTTGTCAATAGTTTTAATCTGTGGAAATTGCACGAACATGCCGACTACCTTTGTGATATTCATCCCCATTCTGGCACACCGCGATTTCCTCAAACATTGATGCGATCGCGGTCGTCCCGGAAGCTGGTCTTTTGGCTACTAACAAACGCTGGCAACACAGGCTTAATCGGGCTGCAAAGCTTTCTCCCGATACCGTAAACTCTGATTGGATAAGAGCAGGAGGGCTATGGCAATCGCACAGTTAATTGCGATCGTGAAATAATAGATTCGCAAGTCCTGCGCGGCAGGAGGCAGGATCGGAAGGAGATTGCTGGTTACATTCCCTGCGGCATGGAAAAGTAGCGCAAGGAAAAGACTCCCGTTGGTATTGATAAAAATCCAGGTATAGATGATTGAAACTGCAAGCAGGTTGATAAAAAACCAGGGAAGAGGTACGTCTGATAGAAAGCTCCCCTCACTCAGAGCATACGGAAAATGCCACACAGCCCATAACGTGCCGAGGATCAAGCTGGAGACAAGAGCGGAATAACGTTCTAATAGTTTTGGCAAAGCAAAACCTCGCCAGCCAAGCTCCTCCCCTAACCCATCAAACCCCAGTACAAAGACCAAAAACAGGATCAAAATCTTTTGCCATAGTGGAGTTTCCGCAGGACCAAACGGGAACCCTGCCGCTGAAAAATCCGGTGTTGCTCCTCCGGTCAAATTGTTGAGTGTGATCGCCAGTAGGGTAATTAAGGCAGGCAGGAACAGAGCGATGAGATACCATTGGATTCCCACCCGCCATCGGAACAACCTGCCAAAAAGTTCACGCAGACCCTGCCAGCCGTATGCAAGCGAAGCGACAATAATCGCTGCCAGCGCCGGTCCATAGCCTGCAAGAAGGGTCAGGAAGCCGGGGACTTGAATCGAAGTGATGCCGCGCG
This sequence comes from Anaerolineales bacterium, assembly GCA_035248745.1. GTDB lineage: Bacteria > Chloroflexota > Anaerolineae > Anaerolineales > Villigracilaceae > Defluviilinea. Next base: position 2,314 of record DATFHE010000247.1, read on the forward strand.
AATTGAGCGCCTGAGGCAGCCAGTTCGACCAGGTAAAGAGATAGGCAAGCAGGAAGAAAATTACAAGCGCATGTTTTTTCATCGTTTTCCCTTGGGAGAGTAGCTTGTCCCAGTGCTACGAGTATGAAAACCCATCTCTCGCAGGAAAGTTACCGGAATGTTTCCATCTGCCCTTTGATAAAATGACTTTATGGAGGTCACGAGAAACCCTTGGAAAGGATAGATCGTCGATGCAAACCTTTTTTACAGACTATACAAAACTTCTGGAACAACGCCACAATGAAATTCTGGAGGCAATCGAAGGGCTCTCCCCGGCTGCCTTAGACTGGTCTCCTGGCGCCGACATGAATTCCATCAGCGTGCTGGTGTTTCATCTCACCGGTGCGGAGCGATACTGGATCGGCGATGTTGCTGCGCAAGACCCAAAGGAACGCGACCGGGATGCGGAATTTAGAATCCGTGGTGTGGAGATAGATGTTCTGAAAAAGCGTCTGGCAGACAATCTGGCGTATGCGCAGCAAGCGTTGAGCAATTTCAGCTCGCAAGATCTCGAAACAGAGCGCATCTCAGGGAGAGATGGACGCAGGTTCACGGTCGCCTGGGCATTGCTTCACGCCCTTGAGCATACGACCCTTCATCTGGGCCAGATCCAGCTGACGCGTCAGTTGTGGGAACAGGAAAACTCTGTCAACTAATTCCTCCCCTGCCTTATTTCCCCTCATGGAGATGCAACGATGCACTGCTTCCTCCATGAGGGAATGTTCTTAGACTCTCTCCCCTCGAAATTGCGTTTCATAGAGCTGGGCATACAACCCATTCAGTGCGATCAGCTCATGGTGTGTACCTCGCTCCACGATGCGGCCTCGATCCATCACCAGAATCAGGTCGGCAGCAAGAATGGTGGATAGACGGTGAGCAATTACGATACTGGTTCGTCCCGCCATCACACGCTTTAATGCCTCCTGAATTAATGCTTCAGATTCACTGTCGAGGTGGCTGGTCGCTTCGTCGAGGACGAGGATCTCCGGGTTTTTAAGGATGACGCGCGCCAGGGCAATGCGCTGCTTTTCCCCGCCGCTCAAACGATAACCGCGCTCCCCCACAATCGTGTCGTAGCCGTCGGGCAGGTCCATGATGAAGTTGTGGATGTTGGCCGCGCGCGCCGCGGACTCGATCTCCGCCTGCGTCGCGTCGGTTTTGGCATAGGTCAGGTTGGTGCGGATGGTGTCGTGAAAGAGATACGTCTCCTGCGTCACCATGCCGATCGCTTCGGAGAGTGAATCGAGAGTCACATCACGCAGGTCATTCCCATCAATGCGGATCACGCCTTCGGTCGGGTCGTACAAGCGTGGGATGAGATACGTCATCGTCGTCTTGCCCGCGCCCGAAGGGCCGACTAATGCGACGAGTTGTCCGGGACGGGCAGTGAAGGAGATCCCATCGAGAGCAACCTCGCGCGCCTGCGAGATGTGCTCCGTCTCGTTGGAGTCAGAAGCAATCATGACTTCCTGACGATCGACCTTGGACGACTGACCATTCTCTCCTTTCGCTTTAGTCTTTTCTCCATCTTCTTTGCTCTGTTGATCCACCAGCGATAAAACAGCTCCCACATCCTGATGTCGTCCGTAGCGTTTGACTTCCTTCAGAAGCATGGACTCGTCCACGTGATAGTTGAACGTTACATGGTCAAATTCCAGTTCACCTTTCACATCCTCCAATGCAACGGCATCCTCTTTTTCTACAATATCATGGGGCAAATCGATCACTTCGAACACGCGCTCGAAACTCACCATCGACGTGGAAAACTCCACAGGCGCCCCGGCGAGGCCCTGCAGCGCGCCGTAGAGCGAACCGAGATACGAGCCGAATGCAACGATGGTCCCGACGGTGAAGACATCGGTAATAACGAAGTATCCGCCCAGTCCATAGACCAGCGCTGTACCGATCGCACTCACAAGCCCGAAGATGACGAAAAATGTTGAGCCAACCACCGCGCGGCGGATGCCGATGTCGCGCACATTGGCAGCGCGGTCCCGAAAACGCTTCTCCTCCTCGATAGAGCGGCCGAACAACTTGACCAGTAGCGCACCGCCAATATTGAGGGTCTCATTCATGTGCGCGTTCATCTGGGCATTCATCTCCATCCCCTGGCGGGCAATATCGCGCAGGACGTTTCCCAGTCTTCGCGCCGCCAGGATAAATAGAGGCAGGATGAGCACGCTGACGAGAGTCAATCGCCATTCGAGCGTGACCATGACCGCGATCAGAGCAATCGCTTCGATGAGGTTGGTCACGATGTTGACAATCGTGTTGCTGATGGCATTCTGCGCCCCCACCACGTCGTTGTTCAGGCGCGACATCAGCTCCCCGACTTTGGTATTGGTGAAAAACCGCAGGGACATACGCTGCAGCCTCGCAAAGAGCGACGAGCGCAGGTCATAGATGACACCCTCGCCCACTGTCGCGTTCAAGCGCCGTTGGAGGACGTTGATCAGACCCGTCACTGCCGGAATGAATAACAGCGCCGCAGCCAGCAGAAGAAGCCTGTTCGTGTCTTTTGCGGGAATCACCACATCGATCATATTGCGGAAGATGAGCGGCGTCAGAAGAGAGAGTCCTGTAGTCAACAGGATCGTCACGAGCATGCCTGCAATATGCCACCAGTATCCGCGCGCGTATGAGAGGACCCGCAATAGTAAATCACGAGTGACTTTGGGTTTCTCGTCATCCGAACGCATATATGCAAACCAACCGCCGCCATGCCACATAAATGTAGTCTCCTAGTTAAGTAGTTCCGTAGTTCGATAGGCATAAGGTATACAAGTAGACAGGTTCCCAACCGCCTATCGCACAACTATAAAACTATCGGACCAATTGCGCAACTGGACGAAGGGGTAGGTGGAGCAATTGTAATAAGGCTAAAGAGTATAATCATCCGAAATAGAAGTATCCCCAGGCCAAGGAAAACAAATCGTGACTGCTTCTTCAAAGACGAATAGTCTTTCCCTCGACCTGCTCACCATCTTGGCGATTGGCGTGATTTCCTTTATCATCAAAAATGTGATCCATGAGGCGCTGGGGCATGGCGACGCATGTATTTTGGTAGGCGGGACGCCTCTGGTCCTTTCCTCCGCGCACTTCGATTGTGACTATACATCTGTGAGCGAGGCAGGCCGCCGCTTTGTGGCTGCGGCTGGTACGCTGGTCAACTTTATTGCTGCGTACTTTTTCTGGCTGGCGTTCCACAGCAAGCGTGTCATGTCACCGTCCCTTCGCTACTTCTTTTGGTTTGCGATGACCGGCAATTTCTTTGTGGCGGCAGGGTATCCTCTATTCTCTGGTGTCATCGGTGTCGGTGACTGGGTAAACGTCGTCGAAGGATTTCAACCCGCGTGGCTGTGGAGAGTGCTGCTGGCGATGATCGGATTCCTTTTGTATGGGTATGGCATATGGTTCGCTCTGCGCGAGATGAAGACTCTGATTGGTTCTGATTCCTCCGACCGTCGAGTCCGCGCCTTCCGATTGACCTTCTTTCCCTACCTGGCGGGCGCCACAGTTTCTTCGCTCGGTGCGTGGTTCAATCCGCTCGGTGCCTTTGTGATCCTCACCTCGGCAGCCGCGGCGTTCGGCGGCAGTTCCGCTTATGCCTGGATGTCGCAGATGCTGGATACCAAATGGTTCCCTGAATGGTCTAACGAATACGTTGTCATCGAGCGCAGCTGGACATGGATTATCATTGCTGCCATCCTGGCGCTTATCCACATTCTCGTTTTGGGACCAGGTGTAGGGCTTTAGAAGAAGGAGAATCTCATGAAAGTCTTGTCCGTTCTTATCCTTATTCTTATATGGTCCAGCGCGTGTGCACCACAACAGGCGGAGAGCACGCCCCCTCATTGGACGTACGAAGGTGAAGAAGGTCCCTCCCATTGGGGAGAGCTCGATGAATCCTACGCGACGTGTCGCGTTGGAAAGAGCCAATCCCCGATCGATGTCGAAAACCCTTCCACACAGGATTTAGCGAATATTTCGTTTCACTATCAGCCAAGCGCGGTCAATATTTTGAATAATGGGCATACGGTTCAGGTCAACTATGACTCTGGTAGTTATATGGAGTTGGAAGGAATACGCTACGATGTGGTCCAATTTCATTATCATGCACCCAGCGAACATACCGTTGACGGTGAGTCCTTTCCGGCAGAATTGCACATCGTTCACCGGAATGCAGATGGGGAGCTCGCTGTTGTGGGCATTCTGCTCCGGGAAGGGACAGAAAACGCAGCGTATCAGCCATTCATCAGCAATCTTCCCGCGGAAACAACAGAACCAAAAGAAGCGGGTGTGAACATCAACGCCATAGACTTGCTCCCCTCTCTGGGAACGACGTTTCGCTACAAAGGTTCGTTGACAACGCCTCCTTGTACAGAAGGCGTCAGCTGGCTGCTGATGACAACCCCTGTGGAGCTATCGGCGCAGCAACTCACGGCTCTCGATTCTCTCTTTGAAACTGGAAACAATCGTCCTGTTCAGCCAATCAATGATCGCGCTCTCGTTGAAGATACCACTCCCTAAATCTGCCAGGAGAAAGCATGTCCAATAAATCCCCTGCTGCGATTTCCGCTATTTTGACCGTTGTGATCCTTGTCTTCCTTGCCATTGTTTTCGTGCTTTTGCAAATGATCGCCCTCAATGGCGCCAGCGAAAGACAGGGACTCACCGCCATGGGACTCTCGCTGGGCTGCCAGAGTATCGTCATTATTTTGCTGGCGACACTGGCAGCCCGTGCAACCACGTTTCTGATCGCAAAGGCAGAGTGGAACAGGGTCCTGGCTGTTGTGGTCGCTGTGCTCGTAGCGTCCATTATCGGCGGCGTCATTTCCTTTCTAGCGAGTATCATTTCCATCCCGGTGGCAGGGATAGGATAACTGCGTTTCACCTGTAAGCCGTGAGGCGCTCCATTCGAGATAACCCTACCGTGCAACTGAAGTCTATTCGATTGTTTGAAGTCACATCCGCCTGGAAAGCCGCGTATCCGGATGCGCTCGCAGGTGTACTTGTAATGCGGGATGTTTCCAACCCGCCGCACCACGCGGAACTGGAAATCTGGAAGCTCGCATTGGAGGAGAGGTTGCGAAGGCAATTCTCCGGGCAGGACCGCGCTGCCATTGCCAGCCACCCGGTGCTGCAGGCGTATGCGAATTATTATCGCCAGTTCAAGAAGACCTACCACATTCAATTACAACTGGAGTCGATTGTGCTCAAGGGAAAATCCATTCCAGGCGTTGCGGCTCTAGTCGAGTCGATGTTCATGGCGGAGATGCAGGATCTGCTGCTGACCGCCGGGCACGACCTGGACGTGCTGCAATTGCCCCTAACCCTGGACGTCGCCACGGGAACCGAGGAATACACCCTTTTGCGTGGGGAACAGCAAACTCTCAAGCCTGGCGATATGATGATCCGCGATCAGGTCGGGGTGATTTCGAGCATCATCTATGGACCCGATCAGCGTACGCAAATTACTCCCGAGACACAGAATGTGGTCTTCACTGTGTATGCCCCGCCAGGGATTGACGAGCAGGCTGTAACAAGTCATCTGCGGCATATTAAAGAGAACGTGATGGTATTCTCTCCACAGGCGAGCGCTGAATTCCTGGAAGTATACAAAGGTAGATGATATGCATTTGATGAGTATAAATCTTGGGCAGGAACGTATATTACAGCGAAAGGGTCGCGTGGAACGGACGGGTATTTTC
>DATFHE010000248.1:0-5672 GCA_035248745.1 Anaerolineales bacterium
CGAGACCGCGATCCAGCAGGGCGCGACCGAAATCGACATGGTCATCAATATTGGCGCCTTGAAAGCGCGCGATCTCGAGACGGTTGCCAGAGACATTCGCGGCGTGGTCAATGCGGCACATGCCCATGGGATTATTGTCAAAGTCATTATCGAAACATCATTGTTAACGGATGAAGAAAAGACGATCGCTTCGCTGATCTCGAAAGAGGCTGGCGCCGATTTTGTCAAGACGTCCACCGGGTTTGCCGGTGGCGGAGCGACAGTCCATGATGTGGAGCTGATGCGCAAGGCGGTCGGTCCGCAGATGGGAGTCAAAGCTTCGGGTGGGGTTAAAACATATGAAGATGCCGCCAGCATGATCAAGGCAGGTGCGACCCGAATCGGTGCCAGCGCAGGAGTGAAGATCATCCAGGGTCCGGGTGGAGCTTCGCCGGCCGGGAATGGAAGCAACGCCTCGTCTTCAAAAGGGTATTAGGAGCACAGTATGTTGATAGCAAAAGTGATCGGCACAACCGTATCGACAATCAAAGACGAAAAATTGGAGGGGCGCAAGTTGCTCATTCTGAGGCAAACTGATGAGACGGGCGAACCTTCCGGAAAACCGTACGTCGCCGTGGATACAGTAGACGCGGGCATCGGCGATCTCGTGCTGACCGCTGCGGGCTCGTCGGCGCGCCAGACGGACATCACCAAAGATACGCCCGTGGATGCGGTGATCATGTCAATTATTGATTCGCTGGAAGTAGATGGTAAGGTTGTTTTCCGGAAATAGTAGTGAGTTATTCAGAAAGGAATAGAACATGGCTGTAAACCCTGCAATGATTGCCCTGGGAATGGTAGAAACGAGAGGACTGATCGGTGCGATCGAGGCCGCCGATGCGATGGTTAAGGCGGCGAATGTGGAGTTGATTGGTTCGGAGTATGTCGGCGGCGGGTTTGTGACCGTGATGGTGCGCGGCGATGTCGGCGCGGTAAAAGCCGCCACAGATGCCGGCGCCGCGGCGGCCCGCCGCGTGGGTGAGCTGGCGTCGGTTCACGTCATCCCGCGCCCGCATACAGATGTGGAGATGATCCTGCCGCAATCCAGCAAAGGCAATTTCGGCGGCCGCACGGAAGGCTCTTCGCGAAAATCAAAGTCTTCTGAGTAATTAATTCCTCATGCCCAAAGAGTTCTATACGGAAAGAGATATTGAGGATCTGTTCCAGCGCGGCGTCCGATCTTTGCAGGTCACCGAGAATGTCGTATTGACCGAGCTGGCGTACGAAAAAGCCAGGGGCTTAGGCTTTCAATTGATTACCGACCGGGCGGACAACCCGCCAGCCGCGCCTGTACGACCGTATATTGCAGAACAGCAGACGTCTCGACCGGTAGAGACGATTGGTCCTGCGTCGTCCCGTGTTGAGTCTCAGCCAAAGCCGACGATTCCCCGCGCTCCCGACGAGCATCGGGACTCGAAAGAGCACAGCAAACCAACGAGAAGCGCTGTTCCGTTGCAGAAGAGTGATGATGTTGAGCAGAGGATCCGTTCCGCGGTTATCGCGCGGCTTGGGAATCAGGTGGATGCAAAATTGCTTGATAACATTATCCACCGCGTAGTCAAAAGTGTGGGGCTGAAATAATGTTGTTCGGCAGAGTTCGAGGTACCACGATCTGTACCATCAAATATCCCGGCACGGAGGGGGTCAAGCTACTTGTCGTCCAGCCGTTGAACAAAAAACTGGAGCCAATTGGCATTCTCCAGGTTGCCGCGGACGTGGTGCACGCTGGTCCCGGTGACCTGTGTGTGATGGTGCGCTCACGCGAAGCAGCTCTTGCGATGCGCGATGAAAAATTCGTGCCAATCGATCTCGCCCTCGTCGGCATTGTGGACGAACTGGAAGTGAAGCCCGATGGCACGTTCGATTACATACTGCGAGCGGGACATAACCAGTTCACCTAAGTCTTTAAACACAAAGGTCACGAAGGAACACAAAGGTTTAGGAATGATTTTAGGTAAAGTCGTTGGGACGATCGTGACAACTGTCAGCCACCCGCATTATAAGAACCGCAGGCTGCTGGTCGTCCAGCCCTTGGTGATGGACGGGGATACACCCGAACCGAACGAGGACTTTATCGCGCTGGATAACACGCAGGCAGGAATTGGCGATACTGTGCTGGTGAATCGCGAAGGGAATGGCGCGCGCCAAGCATTGAACATCCCGGATGGTGCGGTGATTTCTGTGATTGTAGGGATTGTAGATTCTGTTTATTTAGAAGGTTGATCACTGCATCCATATCCGAAGTCAAAACGGCTTCGGATTTTAATTTAATCCCAAGGAGCAAAAGGTGAAAGAATTCCGAAACCCTCAAGATGTCCACAAGCCGGTTGGTTCCTATTCGCACCAAATTGAAATTAAGGGAAAGGAACGGTTGCTGGTCATTTCCGGTCAGGTTGGGATGCGGGAAGATGGCACGATTCCGGAAGATCCGTTCGACCAAATTGATACTGCCTTTGAAAACATCTTCCGTAACCTTCGTGCAGCAGGTATGGAAATAAGGGACTTGATCAAGATTACCTACTATCTCGTAGGCGAAATCGATACAGTAAAACGACGTGAGATTGTGCTCTCGAAATTACAGGGGCATCAGCCATGTAGCACGCTGTTATATGTGGCTGCCCTAGCCAGCCCTGCGTTTCGCGTGGAAATCGATGCATGGGCTTCGCGCGCAGAGCAGGTGTAGTAGTACAGTAAAATACTAGTCCGCGTAAACGACTAACGATGAGACAAGGAGCTTTTATGCAGATTCGTGTCCCTCAGCCTGTGGCAATTCTGTCCGATGGTGGCCGGAAATTACAAAACCTCGGCCTCACCCACAAGCTGACCAGTGACCAAACGAACGGTGCATTTTACGTTTGCGAAGCCGTATTCGGACCCGAAAGCGGGAGTCCATTACACATTCATCATTACGAAGATGAAGTCATCTATGTTTTGGAAGGGGTGATTGAAATCCGGCTCGACAATGAGAAGCTCCATGCACCAGCCGGTGGAATGGTCCATTTGCCAAAAAAGATTCCGCATGCGATTCAGAACCCATTGAAAACCCCGTTGCGAATCATGGTTTATGCCATCCCCGGTGGGCTGGAGCACTATTTCGATGACGTGGACGCCGCTTTACAAAATGGTTCTTTCAATGCCGAGATCCATACCGAAATATCAAAGAAGTATGGGCTGGAATGGTTGGAATAAGATAAATCACAGTAGCAACGGCTTTTGTCGTTGATTTTGAAGTAAAGAAATAGATAAGCAATTGCCCTGGCCCTGCTTGGCAGTGCCAGGGCAAGTCGCCACACATCTGAGGAGAACTGATGAAAACTGGAATTGTCGGGAGTGGGTTTGTCGGCTCGACTGCTGCTTATGCGTTGGTCATGCGCGGCGTAGGGCGGAGACTGGTATTGGTCGATCAGAATCGGGCGCGCGCCAATTCTGAAGCAGATGACATTTTGCATGCGGTCCCCTTTGCGAATCCGCTGGAAGTGAGCGCCGGGGATTACGCAGACCTGGCGGGATGCAAGGTTGTAATCGTCTCGGCAGGTGTGGGACAAAAGCCTGGTGAGACGCGCCTTCAATTGTTGGAGCGAAACGCGCAGGTGTTCCAGCAGGTCATACCCAACATTCTGAACTATGCACCCGATGCCATCTTGTTGATTGCAACCAACCCGGTCGATGTGACGACGCACCTCGCTGCTCACTACGCTGCGGAGTTTGGTGTTCCCTCCAGCCGAGTGATCGGTTCGGGCACCACGCTGGACACTGCGCGCCTGCGCAGCCTGATTGGCCGGCATTTGAATGTCGATTCCCAGCACATCCATGCTTATGTACTGGGCGAGCATGGCGACTCGGAGGTCATTCCCTGGTCCCTGGTTACCGTTGGTGGTATCCCATTGTCTGAGTTTTGCCATGCGGGGCAAGTATCGATCTGCCCGGAGGATTATGAGTCGATCGATCAGCGAGTGCGGCGAGCCGCGTATCACATTATCGAAGGCAAAGGCGCCACCTATTACGGGATTGGCAGCGCTATCGCTCGTATTGTAGAAGTGATCTTACAGGATGAACGTTCCATTCTAACGGTCTCTACTCGGATGAAGGAAGTGGCAGGTGTGAAAGATGTGACGGTTTCCCTTCCAAATCTGGTGGGTGGGGAGGGGATTATCAAAACATTTTTCCCCCACATGAACGAAAAAGAGACGGAGTTATTAGGCGCCAGCGCCAGAGTTGTGCGTTCCGTGATCGATCAACTGAATCCATAATTAACTTGAAAGCCCGTTAAATAAAAGGACATCCGAGTTCACGACTCGGATGTCCTTTTTCATTCGATGTTTATTGCATCAAGGCTACGAACTCTTCGCGGCTCAGGGTTTCCTGATGCAGGAGTCCCTGAGTTACCCGTTCCATCGCGCTGCGCTTTTCGCTGACGATGCGCTTCGCCTCCGCGTAGCACTCGTCCAGGATTTGCTTGATAGCGTGATCAAGCTCTTCGAATGTCTTTTGACCGGTGCGTGGGGCAGCCATTCCTTCAAACCCCTCCGCTTTATTGAACACACGCAGACCTGTGTCGCTCATCCCGAGGCGCATGACCATTTCTTCTGCCAACTGGGTGGCAACCTTCAGGTCATGGCCCGCGCCGCTGGTGATATCGTCACAGAAGAATTCTTCTGCAACGCGTCCGCCCATGAGTCCGGTAATACGCGCCAGGATCTGGTTGCGAGACATGAGCAGGCTATCCTGTTCCGGGAGAGCCATGGTGAAGCCGCCCATTTGCCCACGAGGGATAATCGTGATCTTGTAAACCGGGTCGGAGTGCGGCGTTTCATGCATGACCACCGCGTGACCTGCCTCATGATAGGCAATCGTGCGGCGCTCCGTCTCTTTCATGACGCGGCTCTTCTGTTGCACACCGCCCGTGAGTGCTTTCTCTACGGCTTCCTGAAAGTCCGCTTTGGTAATCGCCTCATGACCACTGCGGACTGCCAGGATGGCTGCTTCATTGACGATGTTTGCCAGGTCTGCGCCGACCAGCCCGGGCGTGGATTTGGCGACGTCCATCAGGTTCACATCTGAAGCGAGGCGGCGATCTTTTACGTGCACTTCGAGAATAGAAAGCCGTCCTTTGATGTCGGGACGCGGCACGTTGACATGACGGTCAAAACGACCGGGACGGGTGAGCGCAGGGTCGAGCACGTCTACGCGGTTGGTGGCGCCCAGCACCACGACGCCCTCTGCGGCAGCGAAGCCATCCATCTCGACCAGCAGCTGGTTGAGGGTCTGGTCCTGCTCCATTTCACCGCCGCCACTACCGGCATTGCGTTTGCGTCCCGCAGCATCGATTTCGTCGATGAAGATAATACAGGGAGCCTTCGAGCGCGCCTTCTTGAACAGGGAGCGCACACGGCTGGCACCAACCCCTACAAATACCTCAACGAACTCAGAGCCGGATGTTGTAAAGAAGGGCACGCCGGCTTCCCCTGCAATTGCCTTTGCGAGCAGAGTCTTGCCTGTGCCGGGATCGCCAACCAATAAAACTCCGCGGGGCATACGAGCGCCCATCCGCGCATATTGCTCTTTATTTTTTAAGAATGTAACAATATCAATAAGTTCTTCACGGCTTTCGTCGATGCCCGCAACATCCTTGA
>DATFHE010000249.1:0-4166 GCA_035248745.1 Anaerolineales bacterium
ATTAACCAGCCAGGCTTCGCCCAACGATTCGGAGATCGTCATCGTTGTTATTATTATTGTTATTGGCGAAGCGCATCTGGTATTGCATAATGGCGGCATTATAGCACAAACGGCTTGTTTGGATAGAGTTTTTGCTGTTTCTTTTCTAGAACTATGCTCGGATCAGCCGGCTCTCGGGCTTCACAAAGCTATGACCTATATGAAGTTGCCAAAAGCAGTAGCGTGCATTTTTATTTTAACTTCATTGTATAAAGAGAAAGAAAGGAACTATCAAGGTACTATTAAGGATAACAGCAGGCATAGACGCCTGGTTATGAACGTCCGTACGTTGTTTACACAGAGAATGTTTTGATATGGGTTTGGTGATGGATCCACTACTTGAAGATAAAGAAGCCTTGTCCTTGAAAATCCTTGTGACCGATGATGATGAATTAAGCCGCCGGTTGATGCGCGTGATCCTGACGCACGAGGGTCACCGTGTGGAAGTGGCAGCCAACGGCCTGGAAGCCCTCGAGGCCGTTCAGAACAATACATTTGACATTGTCTTTATGGATTTGAATATGCCGGATATGGACGGCATGGAAGCCAGCAGGCAAATTCGTGCCTGGGAAGACGGGGACTCTCATACCTTTATTGTGGCTCTGACAGCAAGTTACCTGCCTGAGATCGGGCAGGCTTTATTTGATTCAGGGATCGATAATTACGTTTCCAAGCCATTCGAAGTGGCACAAATTCAAAAGTTACTAAAATATAGCTCCCCGGCTTCTCACTGAATTATTCCAAAATTATGCTGCTGGTTTCATCCAGCCTGGCGAACTCCTCGTCTGTCAACTTCCAGCCGAGCGTGCCTGCGTTCTCCTGTGCCTGGTCCGCATTCTTCGCTCCGGGGATTGGTAGTGCGCCTTTGCAGATCACCCAGTTCAACGCTACCTGTGCGTTTGATTTGCCACCATGGTCCTGACCGATTTCCGTCATAAGCTTGAGCAGGGGGCCGATCTTGGGAAGTAAGTTTGCATAATTTCTGCTGCGAGAACCGGGTGGCGGGGAATTGACGCTGTACTTTCCCGAGAGCAATCCTTTCTCGATCGGGCTGTAGGCGATCAGCCGGATGCCTAATTCTTTACAACGGGCAAGCGTTCCGTTGGTTTCGACAGCACGGTTCAGCAGGCTATAGTGAACCTGGTTGGATGCCAGAGGAATACTGTGCTGTGCCAGAGATGAATAGGCTGCCAGCATCTGTGACTGGCTAAAGTTGGAAATGCCCACAGTACGCGTTAAGCCACTTTTTACACATTCGACGAGGCCCTCCATCATGGTGTCAATAGGCATAAGCGGGCTGGGCCAATGAATTTGATACAGGTCCACGCTTTCCACGCCCAGACGTGTCAGGCTTCCTTTCAGGGCGCGCACCAGGGCGTTCTTTCCAAATCGCCATGGAAAGGGAAGAAACTTGGTCGCGATCAATACCGGTTGCTCGATTCCTTTCAGGAACTGACCCAGTAATCGTTCTGAGCGGCCATTCCCATAAATTTCTGCGGTGTCGATAAAACGGATTCCCTCATTCAGAGACGCTAGAAATGCCTGGTGTACTTCCGCGTCGCCATACCCATGACCATACTGCCAGACCATACGATCGCCCCATTGCCAGGCACCTAACCCCATCTCAACTGCATGCAAAAACCTGGTCTCACTACTAGGTTCAGCCATAATCTCCCTCCGGGGAGGATGTCTCCCGCTAAAGGCACACGGGACTGTAGTGATTGTACCCCGCACGCTGCACAAAACGGAAGAGAAGAAGCCAGCCGATGGCTCGATGCGTCGCTACACTGATGCCCCGCAGCGTGCTAGCTGTCCACAGGACTGCTACGCTGTAGTACAATTCAGCCCGCTTGATTCCTCGCATGCTATCTCAGCGAGTCGTGCGAGGTGACATTGGGAACTGATGGACCGCGAGCCCACTCCACCTGCCAGATGCGGCAGACACCTTCTCCCCATTCACCAGTTTTACGAAGAGTTAGATTAACTTCCCAGTTTGGGGAGGAATGGCGAAGGGTTGGCGCCCCCTGAGTTCCCGGGAGCTTGTTGTGACAATCCTTTCTGAATCGCGGAATTTCGAGTCTGCATCGGACCTCAGTCAGCGACTTGGTTTGCCCTTTAAGAACTTGACGCTATTGACGCGCGCTCTTACACATCGGTCGTATGTCAATGAGAATCCTGATTCGCTGGAAGATAATGAACGGCTGGAGTTTCTTGGAGATGCCGTACTTGACTTTGTTGTTGGGGCATGGGCTTACAACCGCTTCCCTGAAATGCGCGAAGGAGAACTGACGAAGATCCGTTCTGCCATCGTGCGAAATGACCAGCTCGCCACATTCGCACGGCATCTGAATCTGGGCCCGGCGCTCCGCCTGGGGCGCGGTGAATTTTCCTCGGGTGGGCGTCAGCGCGATGGGCTGCTGGGTTCACTGTTCGAAGCATTAATTGGAGCGTTGTATCTGGATGCCGGCCTCACCGCGGTGGAGGCATTTGTCCACCCCTTGTTAAACGCCTCGCAGGAATTTGTCCTGGATGAGATCCATGACCCCAAGAGCCAATTACAGGAATGGGCGCAGGCGGAAAAGATGGGAACGCCGCAATATGTCACCATAGGCTCCCATGGACCGGATCATGCAAAAGTCTTCGAGGTCGAGGTTCGCATCCAGGGCTTGACCTACGGCAGGGGACATGGCACGAGCAAGCAAATCGCGGCGCGTATCGCCGCACAGACCGCGCTCGAAGCATTAGGGCTTTCCTACAAATAAACCATATAACCATACATGCCTCTTCGTCTAAAAACACTCGAATTGCAAGGGTATAAGACCTTTGCCTCCAAAACCACGTTTGAATTTGCAGCCGGGATTACGGCGATCGTAGGTCCCAACGGTTCCGGGAAATCGAATATCGCCGATTCGCTTCGCTGGGTCCTGGGAGAACAATCCTACGCGTTGCTGCGCGGCAAAAAGACCGAGGATATGATTTTCAACGGGTCAGAACACCGGCCGCGCGCCAGTATGGCTTCTGCCCATATCGTATTCGATAACGCAACCGGCTGGTTGCCCGTGGACTTCACCGAAGTGGGCATGACACGCCGCGCCTATCGCGATGGGCATAATGAGTATCTGCTGAACGACCAACACGTGAGATTGCGCGACCTGAACGAGTTGCTGGCGGCTTCCGGCTTATCGGAGCGGACGTATACCATCCTGGGTCAGGGGCTTGTGGATGCATCCCTCGCCCTCAAGGCGGATGAGCGTCGCCGTTTGTTTGAAGAGGCAGCAGGTGTGGGGCTATACCGTGTGCGCCGCGAAGATGCCATAAAGCGACTGGATAATACAACGCGTAATCTGGAGCGCGTGCTCGATATCATGTCCGAACTGGAGCCGCGCTTGCGAAGTCTCGAGCGCCAGGCAAAGCGTGCTCTCGAATACACCCGTGCGCAGGCAGACCTGAAAGTGATTTTACGGGAATGGTACGGCTATCACTGGCACCGCGCCCAGCAGGAACTGACCGAGTCACGCGAGGTGGTCAGGGCGCAGGAAGTACGCGTGCATGAAGCGCGTGAGGTCCATGCGCGAGCGCAAGCCGAGTACAACACGTTTCGCGAAAAGTTCGTTGGCTTACGCTCGCAGCTCAACGCCTGGCACCGTCAATCGGCGGAATTGCACAACCAGCGAGAGGAAGTCAGCCGTTCGCTGGCGGTGCTGGAGGAACGGCAGCGTTCCCTGCTTTCGGCGCAGTCCTCGGTCGTTGCCGACCAGAACCGCACTTCGGATGAAGAGCGCGTGGCGCGGGAGCGTCTTGCAGAAGCAGAGCAGGAAGCTGTGCGTCTGCAGGGGGAATACGAAGAAGCCAGGCAGCAATATGCGGCAGCGCAGCAGGCGTTTGAGGCGGGTAAGACGGAACGCGCATCTGTGGAAGAGCAATTGAGGTCTGCACAGGCTGAAATTGAAAAGTGGAACACGCAGCGGGCAGAATCGCAGGCACGCCTGGATGAATTGAAATCGAGATTGGAAACGTTGGGATCTCGTTTGAATGCCGCGCAGCAGGGGATTGCGTCTGCGGAAGTTCAGGCGCGCGAAGCTGAAAGAAACTACGCGGAGGCGCGTCAAACGCGGGAAGAAGCCGAT
>DATFHE010000250.1:0-4014 GCA_035248745.1 Anaerolineales bacterium
TTATATTTTATTTTACAATATTCAATTATCTTTATATTAAGTTAATTAAATTGATAAACGTCTTGACAAAATAAAGATTCCGCTTATAATGTTTTTAAAAGTTGAGCGAATATTCAGAATTTGCAGGCTCTGATTTCGCTCAAGTAAGAAAGTTTGATACTAACTTCTAATTATAAGCCTTCTCGGCTGTAATGAATTGTTTTCAGGAGAATTTACATGTACGCTGCACCAACCCGTTGCCCTGTTTGTCGCTCAGAATTAACAGTCACTCGTTTGCACTGCTCATCCTGCGATACGTCCATCGAGGGACAATTCACAGGAGGTCCCTTTGCACACTTAACCGCCGAACATCTGGATTTTATCGTCACCTTTGTACGGTGCGAGGGAAAGATCAATCGTATGGAGCAGGAACTCAGTCTTTCCTACCCCACCATTCGAAATCGTTTGCATGAAGTGATCCGCGCTCTTGGTTTCGAACCCGGCAAGGACGAAGTGATCGAGATCAGCCCGGAGAAGCGGAGTACCGTACTCGAGGATTTGGAACTGGGAAAGATCTCTGCGGATGAGGCGATGCGTTTGCTGCGCGGAGAAGAGGAGTAGAACATGTCACGGATCATTTCTGCTGGAAAGACTCCAAAAATCAGGATCGAGGCGATCGACGGTGACCTAAGTGTCGTCGGCTGGGATGGCGAGGATATCCTCATCAAAACAGATGAGGATGAACTCACGCTGCAACAGAATGGCGATGCTGTCTTGTTTTCCTGCACCGATGACGTTTCTTTGCGCATCCCCAGAGATGCTTCGCTTTCCATTGAAAGAATTGGTGGCGATATGGCGCTGCGCGGAGTAGTGGGAAACGTGGAAATCAAGGATATTGACAGTGATCTTTCCATGCGTGATGTGGGGTCTGTAGCGATCGACACGATCAAGGCAGATTTCAGCCTGCGCGGCGCAAAAGGGAATCTTTATGTGAAGAGTGTCGGCGGAGATGTATCTGTTCGTGACGTGGAAGGGAATGTCACGTTCGACTCGGTTGCCGACGACATGGCCCTGCGCGGAGCACGCGGGAATGTCAAGGTCAACGTGGGTGAGGATGTAGTTGTGTATCTCGAACCCCGAGCCGACGGTGCCTACTCAATCACAGCCGGGGACGATATTTTACTTGTTTTGAAACCTAATGCAAATGTGACCCTATCCATGAACGGTGATGCGATCGATGTGGATTGGCCCGGCATCGATAATCAGCAGGATATGACCGAACGAGTTCTGGTGTTGGGAGATGGTTCTGCAAAGATTGCGCTGAATGCCGGCGGTGACATCCGTGTGACCAATGACGCCGAAGCAGGCAACTCGGCGGAAGACTTTGGAAACTTCGCAGGGATGAATTTTGACTGGTCTGGCTTTGGTGAGCGGATCTCGCGACAGGTAGAGCAGGCAACCGCTCGTGCCGCAAAACGCGCCGAAGAAGCTGCCCGCCGCGTGGAGCGCCACGCAGAACGTCATGCCCGGCGCTGGCGCGGCAATATAAAGTCCGGTCCCTGGAATTGGGAGAAAGGACCGGGGGCTTTCCCCGTTCCTCCTACTCCGCCTTCGGAGCCAGTTGCGGAAGAAGAACGCCTGGCGATTTTGAAGATGCTGGCTGAGAAAAAGATCACTGCCGAACAAGCTGAACAATTGCTCAGTGCACTCGAAGGAGGCAAATAATGTCCTCTGAAGAACGCAGAAAAATCCTGCAGATGGTGCAGGATGGCAAGATTTCCGCCGAGCAAGCCTCCAGCCTGATGCGCGCCCTCGATACCGAGGTAGATCCGTCAGACCCGGATATTGAAGTTATTGAAACGGGAACCGGTATCGGCGGCGAACGAGTTGAAGCCCCTGAGTTTGAAGAGGTCAAAGCCCGGGCGCGTCGATTTGCTATGATCCCCTTATGGATCGGGGTATTTCTGACGGTATTCAGCGCTTGGGGAATGTATTCCATTCAGCAAAATGCAGGTGTAAATTTCTGGTTCTTTTTTCTCCTGATTCCGCTTTTACTGGGCGTGTTATTGATTGCCTTGGGTGCCGGCGCCCAGAATTCGAAGTGGCTGTATGTAAATGTGGACCGGCGCAACGCGCACGACGGGCCGCGGAAGATCACGCTCGGATTTCCGCTGCCTTTGGGTTTAACTGCCTGGGTGCTGCGGACGTTTGGACGTAATATACGCGGCATGAACCATACGAATGTGGATGAAATCATCCAGCTCTTAGATGCTACCGGGAAATCTGGTGCACCTCTCATCATTAACGCAAACGACAACGGAGATGGCGAACATGTGCAAGTTTTCATCGGATAAGGAGGTGTGATATGGCGAGCTCTGAAGAACGCATGAAGATTTTGAAAATGATTGAAGATGGAAAGCTGAGCGCCGAGGAAGGGACCAAGCTGCTCATGGCGTTGAGTGAGAAGCGGTTGCCCACGCCGCCGCGCCCTCCGGGGATGCCTGGGAGCCCGCGCTGGCTGCGGATCCGGGTGACGGATGTGCGCACAGGCCGCTCGAAAGCTTCGGTGCAGATTCCGCTCGCTCTGGTGGATGCCGGCTTGAAGATCGGAGCGCATTTTGCCCCCGAAGTGGAAGGCGTGGATATGTCCAACGTGATGGACGCGGTGCGGACAGGGATGACGGGCAAGATTATTGACGTCACCGATGATGAAGATGGGGAGCACGTAGAGATTTATGTGGAGTGAGCGCCAAGCAGCCCCGCTTACATAAATGGATCGCGTGAGAGCAAGTCAAACAACCCCGCCTGGCGCGGGGTTGTTTGACTCCTGGGATTGTGGTATCCTGCCGGGAATTTACTCCGGTTTTCGAGGAATAGGATGCAGAATACAAATCGCCCAACAGGTATGTTTGGCTTCACACTGGTCTGGCTAGGACAGATCATTTCAGTGCTTGCCACCAATATGACAGCGTTCGCCTTCACGATCTGGGTCTTTGAAGAGACAGGCAGCGCCACGGCACTTGGCTTGATGCAGGTTTTCTTTATCACCCCGCTCCTGATCGTCACACCTCTGGCAGGGGTGCTTGTGGACAGACACAACCGCAAATTGATGATGATGGTCAGCGATTTGACGGCAGGGCTGGCGACGATAGCCATCCTTACTCTGCAGGCATTCGGTGCCCTGGAAGTGTGGCACCTCTATGCCGCTGCCATCCTTCAGGGGCTGGGGAACGCCTTTCAATGGCCGGCATATTCTGCGACGATCAGCACTATGATCCCCAAGGAAAAGCTGGGACGCGCCAACGGTATGATGTCACTGATCGAAATGGGCCCGGGAATTCTTGCTCCGATGCTCGCTGGCGCACTGCTGCCAGTCATTGGACTCACGGGAATTCTTTCGCTGGATGTGGTCACATTCGTACTGGCTGTTTTTGTTTTGTTATTTATTCATATCCCGCAGCCTGTGCGCACTCTGGAAGGGATACAAGCACAGGGAAATATCCTGAAAGAGGCAGCATTTGGGTTTCGTTACATCTTTGCGCGGCCCAGCCTGCTCGGCTTGCAGCTTGTTTTTTTCTTTGGCAACCTGTGTTTCGGAGTCGCGTTTACCATCCTCGCACCGATGATTCTGCTGCGCACCGGCAATGACGCTGTCAGCCTGGGGCTGGTCCAATCTGCGGGAGCTATCGGCGGCGTGATGGGAGGCGTCCTGATGAGTGCCTGGGGCGGGTTTAAGCGCCGGGTTCATGGAGTGCTGGCAGGCTGGGTCGTTTCCAGCTTCTTCTTCTCTCTTGTGGGGCTGGGCACTTCACTTCCGCTGTGGATTATCGCAATGTCCTTATCTTCCCTGGTATCGCCGGTGATCAATGGCTCGAATCAGGCGCTCTGGCAGTCGAAGGTCGCGCCAGATGTGCAAGGACGTGTGTTCTCGGCACGCATGTTGATCGCGTGGATGACCAACCCCATTTCACCGCTGATCGCGGGCACACTGGCAGATTATGTGCTCGAACCCGCGATGCGCGCCCCCAGTGGACT
>DATFHE010000251.1:0-4038 GCA_035248745.1 Anaerolineales bacterium
TGCAGGAGGGGGAAGATAATGCCTGGGCGCAGTATAAACCTGAAGCCCGGAAAAAGCTCACAGGATAGGTGCACGCTGGCTTGGGCAGGTTTGTAAGACACTCTGGGGTTGAGGATCCGCCTGCACTCCCTGTTTCATTGCAGCAAAGACGAAGCCTGCACTTGGAACTGTGTGATTGCATCGTATACACCAAACCCAATGCCATTCAAAAGCTGTTCCAGCTCGACCATATTGTGTGACAGGAAGAGTAGCACAGAGTTATTGCCTGGGTCAGCCCGCCACCAGCCCCCGAAGCCGCCGGGCCAGCCAACAGCACCCACACCGCCGCCACAGGGTTGCGGCCCCGCTTTCAGAGGATCAAGCACCACCGCGACGCCCAGCCCGAACCCGTGCCCCGCGTCGAGCATTGATCCGGCATGTGCCCGTTGGTTCTCAGTGAGGCAGTTCGTGACCATTTGTCTGAAGGTCCCGGGCTGCAGCAATCGAACATCATTCACGGTGCCCGCCCCTAAGAACATGCGCGCGAACGTAAGATAATCATCCACTGTGGACCAAAGCCCCTGCCCACCAGAGACATAAGCCATCCCTGCCGGCCGCTCCGCCAGGAATGAATCCCCTGGACCCGTGAGGCGCAGGCACAGGCGTCCCGCGTCATCAAATCCGTACGCCCCTGCCCGCCGTTGGTGCTTCTCCAAAGGAACAGTAAAGCCAGTGTCTTTCATTCCAAGCGGGTCGAACATTCGGCGTTTGAGTACATCGCCCAGTGGTGCATTTTCCATGCGTGCAATGAGCAAGCCGAGGAGGTCGGTTGAGTGACCATAATGAAACGCCCTTCCCGGCTGCTCGATCAAAGGGAGTGCGGCGAGTCTGGCAATCCAATCCTCGGGAAGCACCTCACTGTCGATATCGCCGCCCAGCGCCTCCTTATACGCCTTCGCGAGGGGGCCAGCCTGAAAGTCTCCATACGTCAGGCCGGAACGGTGAGTCAGCAGGTCTTCAAAGGTAATTTGCCGCTCTGCCGGGTCCGTCTGATCGAGTGCGCCTGCAGGCGAGCGCAGGACACGCATCTTCGAAAACTCCGGCGCCCAGCGTGTAATCGGATCCTGCAACGCAAACTTGCCTTCCTCCAATAACATAAGTGCCATTGTGGATGTAATCGGCTTTGTCATGGAAGCAATGCGGAACAATGTATCCCTCTCAATGGGTACCTTGCGTTCTATATTGCTCCAGCCCACCTCCGCCGTTTGTAGTACCTGACCATGCTGCCAAACCAGCATTGCTGCCCCGGCAAGACTGCCAGCTTCGACAAATTTACTGATGGTAGAGGTGATCCGTTCTTCTGCCATAAACCTTCTCCTTGCGTTTGCCCAGGACAATGCTCCCATTGCATGCGGGTGTTCATGTCAGTATAGCAACACTTCATTCGCCGTACAACATTTGTCAGACCTCCGGGTTGGCGAATCAGAAGGAAAGAATTCGGATGTCTGTTCTGCGTGCAACGTAAAAACCCGCTGGTGACGGGCTCCTTGTGAGCCTGTCCCAGCGGGTCACTCGGTCCCGGGGTGCTACTGTTCGGTTACCGCGTGATGTCCGACATCACGCTCCCTTGTTTATCCGCCTGCGGGCTCAAAGCGGCGCGGGCTCTGGTATTCTCCCTGGAAATCTGGCGTCGGGGGAGTGTAATGATCAAACAGGCGGTGTTTCAAATCGCTCATCAACAGCAGGTGCAGCTGTTCCATATCTGCCGTGTGCTTGGCGAATGTCCGGATCTCATCGTTCGTCACCAGGCGCTGTGCGACCAGCGCCACCTGCACCTGCATCACATGCATCTCTTCGATGATATGGAGAGCAATCATGTCAAAGTCCTCGCTGGGTCCGTTACCGGTGTCTGTGGGAACGGTTGTGGGCGAGCCGGTGCCGACGAATGTGGGAACGGCTGTCGAAGTGCCGGTCGTCACCAGCGTGGGGATCGAAGTAGGAGTGGTCGTGACGGCCTCCGTTGGGACGGTTGTGGGTGTTCCGGTCGCCGCCTCTGTAGGAACAGTTGTAGATGTGCCGGTTGCCTCGTCCGTTACGGCGGGTGTCGGCGTACCGGTCGATTCTTCCGTGGCGATGGCTGTAGGTGTACTCGTCAGATCCAGAGTGGAAACGGCGGTTGGGGTGTTGGTGACACTATCCGTGGGGAAAGTTGTGGCTGTGCTCGTCATGCCCATGGTGGAAACGGCGGTTGGCGTATCTGTGACGCTATCCGTGGGGACGGTTGTAGTCGTACCCGTCACGCCCATGGTGGGGATCGCCGTCGGCGTGGCTGTGGAGCTGCCGCCTGCGTTCATCAACGGATCGAGGAACTTTGCTTCCAGATCCACCCTGCGGATGCCCAGGTCATAATCGGGAGTTCCCGGATAGACACGGACGTTCGTGAGATCGGGCGTCGTATCCAGGCCGAGTTTCTCCCCGATCTTCACTGCCATTTCCAGGTCATGGGTGTGCATGGCGATCATCATCTCGATCAGACCGCGCCATTCCTCATTCTCCACACGATCGAGGGAAAAGGTGAGAGATTGGATCGCGAGCGAATTGCTCGCAATCGCCTGTTCGACGAACTGTCTGTCGAAGTCCGAGATCTTCTTGGAATCGATACTGTTGATTCTGACGTTGAAATCACAGATCTGGCGGACCCGGTTCGTCACCCGGGGGATTTCTGCCAGACTTCCGGTCAACGCGTCTGCCCCGCTTTTACATTCATTTGAATTTTGCTCCGGTATCCATTGCGCTGCGGCATTCTCTGCGGGCGAGACTGCCCACGCCCCAAGAACCAGCGCAATGACCAGGAACAGTATGAGATATGTTTTCTTCTGCATACGTCCTCTCATATACTACTTAAATTGTTAATTTTGTGCCGGTGGCACAATGGAGATGCTGCAAGTGCTGGAACCCATCTTTGTTTCATGCAGCAATTGGAGATGTACAGGACCGCGCAAAAATCATGGTAGCGCAGCCACAAGCACGATTCAAGTGGGGGAAGTCCCTACGTTACTCTAGAGACGGTACTTATTTCCTATGACGGTAGCCGTCATGTTTGGAAGTTTTAATGTGGGGAGTGGTGTGAATTACAATAGAAATATATGAATAGACTTCCGAGGTCTTTCCCTGTGTATTGAAAAGACCTCGGACCTATCAACCTCCCAAGGAGTAGTTATGCCCATCACCCTCGATGGTTCTTCCCTCACGATCGAGAAGCTCGTTGCGATTGCAAGGAACAATGAGAAAGTAGAGCTTGCCCCCGAAGCCCTGGAGCGCATCAAAGTCTGCCGCCAGATGCTGGAGGATAAGCTTGCCAGGAAAGAAGTCATGTACGGCACCAATACGGGCATTGGCGAGTTTTCGGAGACGATGCTCAACGACGAGCAGGTGAAGGAATTTCAGAAGTATCTCATCTACAACCATGCAGCAGGGATCGGGGAACCGGCGCCGGTGGAGTACGTGCGTGCGGCGCTGGCGGGGCGGGTCAACGTCCATGCGCATGGGAACTCCGGTTGCCGGCCCGAGATCACCCTGACACTGGTGGAGATGCTGAATCGAGGCGTCACACCAGTTGTTTGTCAGAAGGGGTCAGTGGGGGCAAGCGGTGACCTGGCTCCGATGGCGCAGGCGGCGCTGCTGCTGATGGGCGAGGGCGAAGCCTTTTACAACGGCGAGCGCCTGCCGGGTCACGTGGCGATGGAGCGGGCGGGGATTCCCGTCCCGGGGCTTCAGGCACGCGACGGGCTGGCGGCGATCAACGGGTCAAACCTGCTGACGGCGATGTCCGCGCTGCATGTTTACGATATGGAACGCTTTATCAAACAAGCGGAGATCGCGGCGGCGATGACGATCGAAGCGCTGCTGGGGAACCTCAAGCCGTACAATACCAAGCTGCATGAGCTGCGCGGCTTCCGCGGCGCGGTCATGTCTGCACGAAATCTCATGATGCTGATCGAAGGCTCAGACCTGACCACGGGCAAGATGAAGACCAAGGTGCAGGACGCCTATTCGATG
>DATFHE010000252.1:0-4003 GCA_035248745.1 Anaerolineales bacterium
CCGTTGCGTGCCCTGATTGCTATCGACTCTTGGGTTCATATTTTTATTGCCGACGTGGTGTTTGGTCTATTTTCGCGCGGCGCCCGTTTCGAAAAGCGTCTCAATGAAGAGCTGGGATTTAAGTTAAGGATTCTGGCAAAGGCTTTATATGAGGGCAGGCAGGTACTCGAGTGCTCGGAACTTGTTCGAGTCGGGCGGAATTGCAGCATCGACCCGCGTGCGATTATTCACGGTCCCACAACCATTGGCGATAATGTCACCATCAACGCTGGCACAGTAATCGAGAACTGCATTATCGGCAGCAATGTTAATATTTCCCAGGATGTTCAATTAATGTTATCGGTGGTGGGGGATGGGGCCTTTCTGCCGTTCAAGTCTGCACTGTTTATGACCACTGTTATGGAAAACAGCATGATCGCTCAAAACACCTGCCTGCAAATGTGCGTGGTAGGGCGAAACACCTTTATCGGCGCTGGTTCTACTTTTACAGATTACAACCTTATTCCGTCACCCATTCGCGCGGTCGATGGGAAGGGCAGGTTGAATTTTTCAAATCGTCCCGTGATCGGCAGCGCCGTTGGGCATAATTGTCGTTTGGGATCTGGGATGGTTGTATATCCCGCCCGCACGATCGAATCAGATGTTGTTCTTGCCGCCTCGAAGGATCGCCGGGTCATTGACAAAGATATCCGCTATGAAGACAGCGACCATCATAAACTCAAATCTGCCAGTTTGCACCGGCGGTTATACCCTCGCCCAGGCGAGAGTCAACTGGAATCTTGGTAAGACGTGGATACGTTTGCCTTCATTATCCATCCCATCGACCCGAAACGGGATGTGAGCCGAAAGTTTCCCATACTCGGGCGCCTGCTGAGTGAGAAACAGATCGATTTCTTCTCCACTTTCTTTCCCCCGGTGTTCATCTCGGAGATTGAAGGGATTACGTCGCAGGCGACCGGCAGAGAGATAAAAGGATGGTTTCTTGCCTGTCCGTACACACCTCGGCGGATGATGGAGCTGCCGGAACAAACCGTATATCAGAAGATCATCCAGACAGGACACATGGCGGAGAAACTTGGCGCACAAATCCTCGGGCTCGGTGCATTCACGTCCGTCGTTGGAGATGCGGGTGTTACAATCGCCAAAGCTCTGGATATACCTGTCACCACAGGAGATTCCTACACTGTCACTGTTGCCGTGGATGCGATCCGGGAAGCGGCTCAAGTGATGGATATTCCTCTCAGCGGGGCGACTGCTGCCGTCGTCGGCGCGACCGGTGCCATCGGGCAGGTTTGCGCGGAACTGTTGGCGGAGGATGTGGAGCGCCTGTATCTGATTGGCCGCAGGCCGGAGGCACTAGAAGACCTGCGTGACAGGCTACTGGCTCGAACTCGAGCCGAGCTAATCGTCAGCACAAGTATGGATGTCCTGTCAGATGCCCAACTGATCCTGACTGTGACTAGTGCCATTCAGGAACTGATCCGCCCGGAGCACCTGCAGCCCGGCAGTGTAGTCTGCGATGTAGCCCGTCCTCGTGATGTTTCTGCAATGGTGGCGGCGGCAAGAGATGATATATTAGTAATTGACGGTGGAATGGTCGATGTGCCAGGATCCGTTGATTTCCACTTTAATTTCGGTTTTCCGCCAGGCAAAGCCTATGCCTGCATGGCTGAGACCATCGCTCTGGCTCTGGAAGGGCGTTTCGAGGATTATACGTTGGGTAAGCATCTTACCCGTCAGCGCGTGGAAGAGATCAGCGCAATAGCGAGAAGACATGGATTTCGCTTGAGCGGATTCCGTTCGTTCGAGCGAGAAGTCACACAACAACATATTGAAACTGTGCGCCGCAACGCGAAAAAGGCTCGCAAGTTGCACGCGGCGCACATGTGATTGGAGGCTGCTTATGGGAAAAGCCCGCCTGTTAGTGGTAGAAGACGACATTGATATTGGCAACATGCTCAAGATTTACTTCAGCGGCATGGACTTTGACGTCGATGTTGCTATGCGTGGTAAAGACGCGCTGGAAAAGACAAAACAAGTGTTGCCGCATTTGATCGTTCTGGACATCATGCTCCCGGACATTGATGGGTATGAGGTGTGCCGCAATCTGCGCACTAATATGCGTACTAGCCATATTCCTGTGATTTTCCTAACGCAAAAGGATGAGCGCAGCGACAAGCTACAGGGACTGGAACTAGGCGCGGATGATTACATTACCAAGCCGTTCGACATCGAGGAACTGAAGCTGCGGGTGCAGGGTGCCATCAAACGCGCCGAACGGGAGAGCCTAACCGATCCACGTTCCGGACGACCCGCGGGACGACTCATCGAAGATCATTTACGCCGCGTCATCCGGGAAAAAGGCTGGTCCTTGCTCGATACAGGGATTAACCATTTTGAGCCGTTTAAGAATGTATATGGCTTTGTGGCTGGTGATGATGTCGTTCGATTTACTTCGATGCTGATTGGCGAAGTCGTGGATGAACTGGGAACCGCCTCTGACTTTATTGGTCACGCTGGTGGCGATAATTTCATTATCATCACAAAGGAAGAAAAAGCAGCTGCCCTCAAAGCCCGTCTCAAGGAACGATTCGATAACGAAGTCCTTACCCACTACAACTTTATGGATCGCCAGCAGGGATTTATTCAGTCGCCTGCCCCCGGCGAAACCATTGTGAAAGCGCCCTTTATGACCATGGCGGTCGGTGTAGTTTCATCAAGCCAACATTCCTTTGCCGATATCCGTGAGATTACGGAGTTGTCTGCGGAGGCTCGCCGTCAGGATGCCGCGGCTGGCGGATAAGGTGTTATCAGAGAATGTTAGCCGGGCTGGATGCTGGCCTTGCATTGGTTATCTCTGCTGTCGTACTGGGTGTTCTAGTACTGGCAGTGATTTGGTTGCGCCAGTTGCCGCGTAACGCTTCCATAGCGTCTGAGTCTACGGCAACATTTTCCTCCCCCGAACCCTCTCCTCTAAATGAAGCAGTATTGATCGTCCAGGTAGGCGGACGTGTCGAATATGTAAATGACATGGCGCGCGAATGGTTTGGTTTGCGCGAAGGCGAGCAGCCTGATCTCGAGCGGCTGATCCGACGGGCCCGTCCGGCGGAGGATTTTCTGAATCTATGCGCGCGACAGGGTCAGAAAAGACTCTCGGTAGGTGGGCGGCTTGTGGATGCGACTTCGTATCAGGTTCCCGGACCATATGCATTGATGCTTATCTCCATGCGGAACGTGGAACTTTCTACAAGTTTTGATCAGCCTGGCGCGGATTCATCTATCCTGCGGATCGTTTCTGAGTTTGCTAAGAATGTTTCTGCCAGTTTGAATCTGGACGATACTCTATACGCCATCCTGATTAATGTCTCGCATCTTATCCCGGCAGATGTGCTGGAGGTAAAAGTATGGGATGAGACGACCCAGGCTCTTATCCCCTATACTCTGGAGTCTTCTGGTTCGTCCCGCGCCGTGCAGGCTGAGCATTCTCAATTCGGCGAGCTAACGAGTGCATTGCGTGACCGTCAAACATCTATTCTCCTGCCGGATACCCATGCACCCGACCTGACTCTATCAGGTTTGAATGGAAGTTCGCCGGTACAGTCCTATCTGGGGGTTCCACTCCTGGTGAACCAGCAATTGGTAGGGACGCTGGAAATTGGTCATTTATCTGCCGGTGTGCTAGGGCAGCAAGATCACGATCTGGTTCAGCTTGTTGCCGCACAGGCAGCCTACAGCATCCGCAACGCACTGGCGTTTGCCACCGAGCAGAACCGTGCTGCCGAGCTCAACAGTCTTGCCAGTTTGGCGCAGGTGTTTAGTGCTTCTCAAGATTACACCAATCTCATCCAACGTTTGGTGGAAACGATTGCACCGCTCTTCTCCGTGGAGATCCTCGGGTTTCTTTTATATGACGAAAACAAACGCACTCTGGAGGGACAAATCCCTTTTCAGGGTTTGCCGCGACACATCGTTGAGGTTTATCGCACTACTATTCAGCCGGATA
>DATFHE010000253.1:0-6300 GCA_035248745.1 Anaerolineales bacterium
TGACGATACTCGCCTTATGCATGACATATTCATGCGGCACATCGCTATAAGCGAAAACGACCTGTTCCACACCATGCTGTTTAATCAGGTCCACGAGCTCCTCTTCGGCGCGGATGGGAATCCCTTTGGGGTAAAGATCGCCAGCCAGTTCGGATGGATAGAGTCGTCCCTCAATATCGGGAATCTGGGTAGCGGTGAAGGCAACGACCTCATACTCTTTGTTGCCGCGAAAAAAGGTATTGAAATTATGGAAGTCCCGTCCTGCTGCGCCCATGATCAGAGTCTTGATTGGCATAGGGTTCTCCTTGGTTTGATTCTGTCATTGCGAGCACGTTCGCTTCGCTCAGTATAAACTCCGTGAACGGAGTGAAGCAATCTCCCATGATCGGAACAAGTAACCTGTGACACTTACTCATTCACTGGATCGGGGAGAGCGCTCTCCTCGCACTGACAGAAGATAAATAAAACAGGCTAAACGTAAGGATAACGTTTAGCCTGTTCTCTACATGACCTCAGGGGCTTTGATGTCCAGCAGCCTCAAGGCATTGGCGAGTGTCTGTTTTGCCGCTGCGACCAGCCGTAAGCGGGCAGCCTTCATATTTTCGTCTTCACTCTGCAGCACCGGTACGGCGTGGTAGAACGAATGGAACGCATTTGCCAGGTCATAGGCATACGCTGCCATCACCAGCGGGCGATATTCATTTGCCGCCTGCTGGACTGCTGTGGGGAAGCGCGAGATTTGCTCGATCAACTCGATCTCGTGTTTGTTAAGCTCAAAGTCGAAGGTTGCAGATCCCAGGTCAGGTAATTGACCTGCCACGTTTGCTTTCTTCAAAATGGAATTTGCACGCACATGCGCGTTCTGAATATAGGGTCCCGTGCGACCATCAAATGATAACGCTTCGTTGATGTCGAAGACGATATCCTTGTTGTTATCCACCGATAGCATGGAATAGACCAGTGCACCCAATCCGATTTGTTCGGCGATCGTAGCTCGTTCTTCCTCGGGAATATTGCCACTTCTTTCGGATTCCACTGCCAGGACGCGCTTGATGGCTTCATCATAGACATCCTTGAACAGGACAACCCGTCCGCGCCGCGCGGACATGGCACCTTCCGGCAGACTCACGAATCCATAGCCCAGGTGATAGCATTTCTCAGCTTGTGGAAAACCCCATAATTTCAAAATGGCAAATGCCTGTTGTAAATGAAGAGACTGGCGCACGTCCACAACATAGATCGACCGGTCCACATGGTACTGCTCAAACTTAATCCTTGCCAGCGCCAGATCCTTGGTCAGGTAAAGAGTTGTGCCATCGGAGCGCAGCAATACATTCGTGCGATATTTTTCCTTGGTGAGCCCAAGCTTCTCATCGATTCTGACGATCACCGCACCGCCCTGCGGGCGTTCATCATCCGCGATGCCTTTCTGGATCAATTCCTCGACAATTGCCTTGGAAGGTTCATCTGCCTCTGATTCGAAGAACCAGACATCCATTTTCGCATCGAGCAATTGTAAGATCGCGCGTAGTTCCTCAAGGCTCCACTCGCGAGTGACACGCCATAATTCGCGGACGTATGGATCGCCCGCATCCCACTTGCGATACATCTCGCGGCGTTCAGCTTCATAGGTTTCGCGCAGCGCTGTTTCTTCAGGAGTTTCATTTTCTTTTTTTGTCAGGAGCTGGTTTGCTTCGATATATAGCTTAAGCAGCCATTGCCCGCGTTCATAGACTCCATCCGGTTCCTGTCCTTTGTAGAATTTATCATACATCCAAAGAACAGTAATAACACCGAGTCCAAGGTCGCCGGGGTAAGAGGCGCGGATCGTGTCAAAGCCCGCAAACTCAGTCAGGCGCGCTAATACTTCACCCAGGATCGTATTTCTTGCATGTCCAATATGGAACGAGTGATGGGTGTTCGGCTGGGCGTACTCGACCATGACGCGCTCTGATTTTGGCGCGCCGCGCCCAAAGTCCGGGCCGGAGGCGAGCACTTCATCCACCACCCGTCGCGCGTATTCGGAGGTCGTGAAATATAGATTGAGATACCCCTTCACCGCTTCAACATGGCTGACTCCAGGCACGGTTCCGATTTCTGCCCTGATCTGTTCGGCGATTTCCTGGGCGCGCTGCGGCACAGGCTGTTTTATCCCTTTTCCCGCACGCGCTTCGTTTGCTGCGGTCTGGAAGAAGGAGGTCGAGACGCCCCACTCTCCCGCGAAGGGGATCGGCTGCCATTTCAAATCGGCGAGCTGGATGTCGTTCGCAGCGCTAAAGGCTTTGATTTTCTCTTCAATGTGTTGTTGTTCTTTTTGAAACATAGAGGGTGACCTTGTCATTATATCAATAGGTAACAAAAACGGGAGTCTCGCAACTCCCGTCTTCTTTACTGGAAACAAGAATACTCGAATTATTTGGAGGTCTTTTTACCCTTCGCTGGCTTTGTAGCAGCAGCAGAAGTTCCGTTCTCAAATGAAGTGAGTTTCTTCATCAGGCGGCCTTTGCGGCGGGCAGCATTATTCTTGTGAATGATGCCTTTTTCCGCAGCTTTGTCCAGGGCGCTGATCGCCTTCAGGATCGCTGCTTTGGTTTCGGGTTCATTCGCTTCGAACGATGCGCGTGCCTGATTGACGGCAGTACGAGCGGCACCGCGGATATTACGATTACGCAAGCGGCGCTTTTCATTCTGCAGGTTTCGTTTGATTTGCGACTTAATGTTAGCCAAGATCTTCCTCCAAACTATAGTCCCGGTGTTCTTCGTGATATTTCTTGCCAATCTTTATGACGGCGAGATATTTTACATGAGAGAACGTGATTTGTCCAGCAATTTACGGTCTGGCGGAAACAACCACGAAGTAGCCGCCAAGCAGACTCTCCTCGGACGTCACATAGGCTATGCCTACGACGGTGGTATTTGCATTCAGAAGGTCCGCTCTTGACTCCGTGTCACTCATCCACCAGTCGAACGCGGACTGTGGGTTGCCGCCATATGCAGGATGCAATGCATAAAGATTCTCAAGAACGAGGGAAGCCTGGAAGCCCGCCTCCTCGACACGCTCTTCTGGTGTGGACCCATCCAGCCCGACATGACTGAGATAGTTGTTACACAGCATATCGACAGCGTGGTTTTGGGCGGCTGTAGCGAGCTGTTCGTTCACAGTCAGTGCAGGTACGCCGGCGCCGGTGCGCTCATCGTTGATAAGGGTCTGCAGCTGGGTGACAAAATCCTCATTTTCATCAAACGAACACGTGGCAGAAGCGGTCCCACCCGAGGCGTTGGTGGCAGCAGGTGCCGCGGACGTGGATGCAGCTGTGGCTTGTCCAGCCGGGGCCGTGGGGCTGACCGGCGTGGATGTGGAAGGAAGAGTGGGAGTAGGTGTAACAAGATTAACGGGGATTTGCAGCACTTGCCCAGCTTGAAGAGCGTTTGGATCTGCCAGCTCATTTTCTTCGATGATGTTGTCTGGCAGGCTGTTGAATTTGAACGCGATCCCGGCGAGGGTGTCGCCCGGCAAAACTGTATATTCGATCAGTGTTCCACTCCGCAAATTGGGCGGAATGGGGGTCGTTGTTGGCAGAACGCTGCCTGGAAGAGGGATTGTGATGGTCTGCCCGACAAAGATCACGCCACCGTTTTGCTCCATTGCCTCTTGATTGGCATAATAAATAAGCAGAGGTCCATCGGTGCCCAAATTAAAACGCTGTGAAAGGGCTTCGAGCGAATCGCCTTCTACAATTGTGTAAGGGAATGGCTCGGAGGGTGTGGCTGTCACAGTGATGGTAGGGGTTTCTGTAATTGTTGCTGTGAGGGTAGCGGTAGCAGTGTTTGTCGCAGTTGCTGTGAGCGTGGCGGTTGGCGTATCGGTGGCAAAGAAGCGGCCGAGCGGCTGGTTGGGTCTTGTCAGCCAATAGATTAACAGGATTAATCCCAGCACGACCAGCGCGATGGCTCCGTACATCAGGAGCTGTCCCTGTTGCTGGCGTTTCTTGCGGAAGGAATTAATGGTATTGGATGTGTCAGTCGGGGGTCGTTTCAACATGAGGCTGTCCTTTATGCAGGGGAAGGGCAAATTACCCGTACCCTTCCCATACGGGGGCTAATTCTACCTGAAAGAGGTATACAAGTAAACAGGTATGAGAATACACTGAGATACAAGTACACGAGTAACTATATTTTGCCTGGTCTTGTTTCCCTGTGCACTTGTCTGCTTATTTAGGTTTTACTTCGAACCGTTCACCCTCATATGTGCTTTGAGATATTTCCCCGTATACGACTCTTTGACCTTCATCACCTGCTCCGGCGTCCCTTCGGCGAGTAACTGACCTCCCCGGTCCCCGCCTTCGGGTCCCAGGTCGATCAGCCAGTCTGCAACCTTGATGATGTCGAGGTTGTGTTCGATGATCAGCACCGAGTTGCCTGCATCAACGAGTCTCTGCAGGACTTCAATCAGCTTATGGACATCCGCGGCGTGCAAGCCAACGGATGGCTCATCGAGTACGTAAAGCGTCCGTCCGGTCGCGCGGCGCGAAAGTTCCTTCGACAGCTTGACACGCTGGGCTTCTCCGCCCGAGAGCGTGGTGGCAGGCTGACCAATCTTTACATAGCCAAGCCCTACTTCCTGCAGAAGCTTCAGCTTGTTGAGCATCGGCGGAAAGTTCTTGAATTCTTCCCGACCGTGATCCACCGTCATATCCAGCACGTCCGCGATCGAGTATTTATCCCGGAAGAGAACCTGGAGGGTTTCCCGGTTGAACCGTTTGCCCTGGCACACGTCACAGGGCACGTATACATCCGGCAGGAACTGCATTTCGATGCGAAGCTCACCCTGTCCCTGGCAGGCTTCACAGCGCCCGCCATGCACGTTGAACGAAAAACGACCAGGCTTGTAGCCGCGTACCTTACTCTCTGGCAGTTCTGCATAAAGCTTGCGGATCTCATCGAACAGACCTGTGTATGTACCAGGGTTCGAGCGCGGTGTTCGTCCGATCGGGGACTGGTCGATGTTGATGATCTTGTCAAGGTGCTCGATGCCTTCAATGCGCTCATGGTCGCCTGCCATCGTCCGCGCGCCCATTAGTTTTGCGGCGAGCGCGCCGTACAGGATGTCGCTCATCAACGTGGACTTGCCCGACCCGGAAACGCCGGTGATACAGATCAGTTTACCCAGGGGAATCATCACATCGATGTTCTTTAAGTTGTTGGCAGAAGCACCGATGATCTTTAGCGCTTTTCCATTCCCCTCGCGCCTTTTCTCAGGGACATCGACCTTCTTCCGCCCGGAAAGATAGGCGCCAGTTAACGACTTTGGATGGGACAGAATCTGCTTGGGCGTTCCCTCCGCCACCACGCGTCCACCGTGCTCACCCGCAGCGGGGCCCAGGTCCACCACCCAGTCTGCTTCACGGATCGTCTCATCATCGTGCTCAACGACCAGGACTGTATTACCGAGGTCACGAAGACCTTTCAGCGTATCCAATAACCTGGCGTTATCACGTGGATGCAGTCCGATCGATGGCTCGTCCAGCACGTACAGTACGCCGACCAGGCGTGACCCTACCTGTGTGGCAAGCCGAATGCGCTGTGCTTCCCCACCTGATAAGGTGACAGCAGAGCGATTGAGAGTTAAATAGTCCAGCCCCACATTTACAAGAAAGAACAACCGCTCAGTAATTTCTTTCAATATGCGTTCGGCGATTGCCTTCTGTTTTGACGTCAGCGGCGAACTTTTGCCAGAAATTTTCTTTACCCATTCCAGAGTATTCAGCACGGGCCATGAGGTAACCGTAATGATATTAACGTCATCCACCGTAACTGCCAGCGCCGCGGGGTTGAGCCGCTTCCCCCGGCAAGTGGGGCAGGGACGGTCGGACATAAACTCGCTGATCTTCTCGCGGATATATTCCGAGTTGGTCTCTTTATAACGCCGTTCCAGGTTGGTGATCACCCCTTCGAAGGCGCGCCAGAACTTAAACTCATGCCCGTTGGAGTTCTTGTACGTCATCTGCACCTGTTTGTCGCCGGTGCCGTACAGAATGACGTTCATCTGTTCGGGAGCCAACTCTCGCACAGGTTTGTCGAGGTCGATGCGGTACGTTTTTGCCGCGGCTTGCAGTCCCTGCCAGTAATAACCACCCTCTTCTTTGGGTCCGCTCCATTCCATGCTGGCGATCGCGCCTTCGTTCAGGGTACGGTCGGAGTCAGGGATGATGCGCTCCGGATCGATCTCCAGCTTCGAGCCGAGTCCCTGGCAATCCGGGCAGGCGCCCTGGGGAGTGTTGAATGAAAAGGTGCGCGGTT
>DATFHE010000254.1:0-6383 GCA_035248745.1 Anaerolineales bacterium
TTAAATTATTACTTTGCTTCCAATCCCATTGCCGGGATCGGCGCAAGCTCCTCGCTGTATAACCAGCTATCGAAGAAGGCACTCAGTTCCTTCCCGCTCACTTCTTCTGCTACAGCAATAAAATCAGCAGTCCTGGCATTCCCATCCGCAAACCGTTCGTGGTATGTCTTCAGGATATCAAAGAAGGTTTCGTCACCCACCTCAAGCCGCAATGCATGCAGACACAGGGCACCCCAGGAATACACGCCCTGATTAAATAAGCGATCGGCGGGCGGTTCCCCCGGCGGCGACATGGATTCACGCTCTTCGCGAACAAACGTATACGTTCGCCGGACCCAGTCATCGAGTGCCGCGCCCCCTTGTGTATGTTCTGTCCACAAGCCCTGCGCGTACGTAGCGAAGCTCTCATTCAGCCAGATATCGCTCCAATCCCCCAAGCTGACGCTATCCCCAAACCATTGGTGCGCCAGCTCATGCGCGACCACCTGTTCACTGCCTTCCGGCTGGTTCGCATCGATCATGGCTTTACTGAAGATGGACAGCGTCTGGGTCTCCAGGGCTGCACCAAATTCCAGATCGATCACGAGGGCGCCGTAGACTTCAAACGGATAAGCTCCGAAGAGATCACTAAAATAATCAATCATTTCGCCCTGGCGCGCAAAGGGCTGGCGCAGTGCTTCGGGTGAACCCGTCGGATAATAATTGCGAATCGGAATGCCGCTTCCTGATTCAGATGTTTCGACGTCGAACTCATCGATGTTGATCGTCGCCAGGTAACTTGCCATGGGGTTAGGCGCTTCAAACAGGAACGTCGTCGTATCCCCGTTATCAATTGTTTCCGTTAACACACCGTTCGCCGCGACTTCGTAGGGCTCCGGAACCGTTACACGGAAGGTATAAGAGGCTTTATCCAGCGGATGGTCATTGACAGGATAAAAACTCGCTGCGCCATCGGGCTCGCTCAACACAAAACTGCCGCCATCAAACGCGATCCATCCCGTTTGAATGGGAATCGCGATCGAATCCATCTCGCCGGGAGACCCTTGATACTGAATCTCTACGGTAAACGATTCCTGCTGAGCCAGCGGTGTGGAGGGGGTAATGGTCAATTCCTGTCTGCTGCGCTGGTACTCCGCAGACTGCTCATTTACCCTGAGATTTGTGATTTCAAAACCGACGAAATCCAGGTTGAAACTACTCAGGTTTTGAGTCGCTCTTGCTTCGATCCGCGTCGTACCATCGAGATCACTGGTCGCCACATCATGGACGATCAAATCGAGGGTGTAGTGCTGGACGTCATAGCCTGCATTCCCCAGATGAGGATAGAGAGAGTCGCCGACTCCCGGCGCACCGGGTTCTGCTTTCATGCCAAGTGTTGGCAAGGGCTCACCCACTGCCGTCACCGTTGGCTCAATCAGGACCGCTGTCGGCGACTCTGCTGTGAACGTGGGTGTCACACCTCTGGCACACCCGCTCAGCAGGACCAAAATAACTGTAAAAGAAATACACGACTGGGAAAACGAAAAGAGGTTCATCCTACTGTTGAGTGCCAGCGAGTCAGTTTAGGATTGTTAAGGGCATACATGGATTTTGTGCGCTGATTTTCATCTTGAGCATCGCTGGGCCATCGCAAAGATTGTATCTCTATTAAACCAACCGCGCCGATACTTGAAGCTCAGGTCCACTTAATGCCAGTGAGATCGGGCAGTTCTGCTTCGAATAATCAACTTTTTCTTGAAATGTCTTCTCGTCCACATTGGGAACTTCCGCTTCCGTGTTCAGCTCGATCCGGTGGATACGGGGACCTTCCCCTAGATGGACTCTTGCACTGGTGCGAATCTGCTTCGGGGGATAGCCAGCCTCGGTGAGCTGAGCAGCCAAATACATGGAGAAACAGCCAGCCTGGGCAGCCCCCACAAGCTCTTCCGGATTGGTCCCCGGGCCTTCCTCGAAGCGCGAGGCGAATGTAAATGCCCCTTCAAAAGCGCCGCTCCCGAGTTTCATCGTGCCATTGCCCTCTTTGAGAGTTCCATTCCATACTGCAGATGCATTGCGGATTGCCACTATGACCTCCATTTGAAATTCGTAGATGATTTGTGTTTTGGGATTGCAAGAAAACATTATAATCGGTCACATTGGGGTTCTTTCATACGTCCTCTGATTTGCTTCAGAGATACGCCAGCACACGGCGTCGTGCGGGTGTATAGTTTCGTACAAATGAGAGTGGTACTAAAGTAAGGAACAGGAGAGGAACCCTTGTTAACGGAACGTCGTTAAGTCAATAGAACGTCTCAAACCGCATGGCACAAATTTTCATCAGCTATTCACGTAAGGATATTGGCTTCGTCCGCAAGCTTGCCGGGGATTTGGAAAAAGCCGGATACGACGTCTGGTGGGATCTCACCGATCTACGCGGCGGCGATGACTGGCTGCGCGTCATCCCCGCCGCGATCGAATCAAGCGAGCATTTTATCGTTGTGCTTTCGCCAAATTCTGCCATATCAGACTGGGTAAAAAAGGAATATACACAGGCACTGTCTTTGCGCAAGAAGATCATCCCACTCATGCTGACACGGGCGACTGTACCATTCGCGCTGAATACGATCAATTACGTCGATTTCACCTCGGATGATTATGCTGCCAATCTACAGAGCCTGCTGGATGCTCTCGGATATACCGGAGAAAACCCCGTCACGACCACAGCGGCTTTTCCGCTGATGATCCGCAAGTATGCCGCCCCCATTATCCTGTTGACCGGTTTGCTACTTGCTGTGCTATCTACGCGGGTCCTGGCTCCTCTCGTGATTACAACAGCAACGCCATCAAACATCCCACCTACTGCCACATCGTCCATCCCCGCGCAGGTAACATCGACAAGGGAAGCAGATACTCCCACGCCTACGGCTTCACAGACCACAACGATCACCCCTTCTCACACCATTACGCTGACCCCGTCTCCTACCCGGACGATCACCCCCTCGCGGACCAATCGACCATTCGCCCGGCTGGGGCTTTGTGTCCAATCTGATTACGCCAACCGGATCAATGTGCGCGCCGGGCCGGGCACGAACCATCCTCCGCTGGGGGAACCTCTGCTGGTGGAAACTTGTCTCTTCTTCAGCGCCCGAAATGAAGAAGCGACCTGGCTCCAGGTCGCTCCCAACCAACAGGACTCGTCTCTACAACAATACGAAGGCGGTTGGATCTACCGCGAATTGCTGGGACTGGGAATGACCGGTCCCATTGACCTGCCGGCGGTCACACTGACTCCTACTCCGCTACCCAGCGATACCCCCACAGTCACCCCTTCCCAGACAGCGACTGAGACATCTTCTCCAACGCAGACGGAAACGCCAACAGAAACACCTTTACCTTAGCAGGCGGGTTGTTAATCTCCTGTAATTAGTTCATTCTTAGAGTCTACTCTGGCTTTCCAGAGCGAAGCCAGGATGGAAATCGTCAGAATGCCGGCGACAACTCCCAGCGAGACGCCAATCGGGATATGGTAAAAACCATCGATCACCATTTTTACACCGATAAATACCAGCACGGCAGATAAGCCAACCTTCAAATACTGGAACTTATCCATGACGTTTGCCAGCAGGAAGTACAACGCTCGCAGACCAAGGATGGCAAAAACGTTCGAGGTATACACAATAAAAGGGTCGCGTGTCACGGCAAAAATCGCGGGGATCGAATCGACAGCAAAGACCAGGTCTGTGCTCTCCACAACCAACAGGATCAGGAAAAGCGGCGTTGCCATGAGCTTCCCCGCCCGGCGTACGAAAAATTGATCCTTTTCGAAGTTCTCCGTCACCGGCATAAACCGTCTGAAAAATTTGACAACAGGATTCTTATCGGGCTCCACATGTTCATCTTGACTCAATGCCATTCGGATGCCTGTGAAAACCAGAAACGCGCCGAAGACATAAATGATCCAGTGAAATTGCTCGAGCAGCGTTGCACCGATGAAAATCAATGTACCACGCATGATAAGCGCACCGAGAATACCCCAGAACAATATACGGTGCTGGTAGGCAGCAGGCACGGCAAAGAATGAGAAGATCAGGATGAATACAAAGATATTATCTACGCTGAGGGACTTCTCGATCAAATAGCCTGTGAGGAATGCCAGGGCGGCTTCGCTATTGCTATAAGCGCTGTCTGGCACCATCCTATGCCAGTAAAAATAAATGACCGCGTTGAACACCAGCGATAATGAGATCCAGACAATACTCCAGATGAGAGCTTCCCTGCCGGAAACCGCATGAGCCTTGCGGTGAAATACCCCCAGGTCCAGCGCCAGCATTGCCAGCACGAATACGTTGAACCCAATCCACAACCAAATTGGTGCGTCCATAACCACATCTCCTTTTTGCCGCTTGTTTTATCAATACGGCACTTTGTATTTGGTCGGGAAATAAAAAACGAGACTCCACGACCTATCGTGGTAGTCTCGCCAGTAGTGTTGTCACACGTACGATCAGCCGAGAACCAGCAATTTGGCTCTGTCTTGACGACTGACCGATGGCGCTTTGGACGCCATGGCTACTCCCTACTTGAGTTTCAGGATAGTAACATGACAAGATAAATTCTGTCAACAAGAATTTTCTTAGAATTCTCTAAATATGATCTGAAAAACACCTACACTGTCTGTTAACGAGCCAGGCTTGCCCGGGCATCATCACATTCCTCATCGAACCCTTCCGGGTGCAGGAAGATCGTCTCATTCCGGACCGGTGTTCTCTAGTGAAGAACGGTGATGTACTTATTCCGTCTGTATCGCACACCGGCAAGGTTTTCCGCCAGATGGATGGTCGTATTGGAGTCCTGCCCGACGCCCAGCAGGAGCACCTGCCCATCCCGCGCATAGACTTGCCCGACGGGGCTGTTCATTCCATGTGGGACATCAATGGGATGGGGAGCAAGAAGTTCTTCTGCAAGCGGACCGGCTGCCGCAAAAGCGTGGTTGTTATCACTGCGCAGCACGCCCGGCAGCCTCCAGAATGTATCTGCGACGACGCCCATTTCACGGCAGGAGCTCAGGCTTTTATCAAAGGGATGGTCATCGTCATAACTCATGCTGGGCATCACCAGCGTACCTTCCGCGCCAAGAGTGGTTTGCAAAGCTCCTATCAGACCTTCTGGCCCGCCTTCTACCGGCTTAACACTAGAAAATGAGGTATGCACAAGAAGAATTCCGCCCGGTGTTACTCCAAGCTCGAGCAGCTTGCGAACGAGAGTTTCCCGGGGGATTGCGTTCATAGACGGGCGGTCAGCCCAAAATCAGAGGGGAGGAGCGAATACATGTGCGCGTCGGAAATGGATTTTCCCATTACCATCCGGTTCAACAAAACTCCCTCGGGATGTGCGCCGATCTTTTCTGCCACACGCAGGCTGGCTTGATTCCCCACGGCGATCACGATCTCCACGCGGATCAATCCCAGTTGCTCGAAGGCAAAGCGCGCGGTGAGTTTTGCGGCACGCCCTGCGATGCCTTGCCCGTGACATGAAGTTCGTACCCAGTAACCCAGATTGCAGAAGTGATAAATTGGGTGGATGCTGCTCAGCGTGCATGCGCCGAGAAAATCCTCTCCGCGCAGAATCGCAAACGCGTAGAAAGTATGCTCTTCCGAGCGCGCCCGCGCGATGGCGATATATTCCCGGGCAGTCTGCTCACTATATCCGTTTGTTGCCCACGACATCCACGGGCTTAATTCTTTGAGCGATTCTCGTACGGCATAATAAAGCACCGGCGCGTCATCCAGACGGAAAGGGCGAAGGAGGATCTCCTCATCGGTCAAGCGGAGGGAAGAAAGCATTCTCTCGTGACCTGGAATTTAAGGGTTAGGATGACGATATATATTCACGCAGACTGTGCTCAACGGCATAGGCAGCGGCTTCTGCTCGGTTGTTCACCCCCAATTTTGAGAGAATGCTTGAAACATAATTCCGCACGGTGCCTTCGCCCAGGAATAGCTGCCTGGCAATCTCACGGTTGGTCTTGCCTTCGGAGACCAGTAAAAGCACGTGCTTTTCCTGCTGGCTCAAATACTGGAACGCCGATGCCGCTTCTTCCTTCCCGGCGCGCCTCACTTCCTGAAAGACGCGTTGGGTGACTGCCGGGTCGAGCAGCGCTTCGCCGCGCGAAACTGCCTCGAGCGCCTTCACGAGATCATCGCTGCCAATCTGCTTGAGAATATATCCGGAGGCTCCCGCACGGATCGCCGAGAACAGCATCTCATCCTCGGCGTAGGAAGTGAGCATAATCACCTTAACATCCGGGTGTTTTTTGACGATCTGCTCACAGGCCTCGATCCCCGATGTGCCCGGCAGGCGGATGTCCATGACCACCACGTCTGGCTGGAGGGTATCCGCTTTTT
>DATFHE010000255.1:0-5727 GCA_035248745.1 Anaerolineales bacterium
TAATTATCTGATTCGTATCGACGAGATCTGGCAGTCGCTGCGAATTTTGCAGCAAGCCATCAAACAGATGCCACAGGGACCTATTAACTCCCAGAAACCACAGTATCAGGTCCGCGTCCCGGCAGGAGAAGCGTATGGTCGAGTCGAATCGCCCAAAGGTGAACTTGGCTTTTACGTCATCTCGAACGGCAAGCCAAATCCGTGGCGCTATCACGTCCGTGCACCGTCCTTTGTCAATATCACACCGCTGGAACAGATCTGCCTCGGCAAAAAGATCGCCGATTTCGTCGCGCTGTTCGGCGTCCTCGATGTCGTGATGGGCGAGTTGGATCGCTAAAGGAGAACATCATCATGTATGGAAAAGGCATACTAAAAGGACTCAGCGTCACCTGGAAGCGGTTCTGGGATACCTATATCGACGATATTTCCTGGCTGTTGCGCGGCAAGAAACGTTATTACTCCGAAGAGGGGATTAAGCACCGTTCCAGCAAGGATCAAAAAGGTATTTTCACGATCCAATATCCCGAAGAAAGATTGATCACACCGGAAGAGGCGCGTTACGTTCCGTTCCTGGTGTACGATGAAAAACCGGATGGCACACAGGAGCAGCGCTGTACGTCCTGCGGCATCTGCGCCAAGGTCTGCCCGCCGCAGTGCATCTGGATCGTGCGTTCGAACGACCCGAACACGGGCCGCCCGATTCCTGAGCCAACCGAGTTCTACATCGACGTGGACATCTGCATGAACTGCGGTTTCTGTGCCGAGTATTGTCCGTTCGACGCGATCATCATGGATCACGACTTCGAGCTGGCGTCATATGGGCGCAGCGTCTACAACATGGAAAAACTTCTCAAGCCTGCGTCATACTATAAGAGCATCCGCCCCGGGCAATATGAGAAAAACGAGGCAGAGCGCAAGGCAAAGGAAGCGGCAAAGGCAGCCAGGGCAGCAGGAGCAGCCGGAGCAGCCACTGCATCGACAACATAAGGTACACGTGTACACAAGTAAACATGTATACGTGTTTACTTGTGTACCTCTCAAAGGAATCTTAATGACAACAATTACAAAAGAAGCAATCCTCAACGCTCTCAGTAAAGTACAGGAACCCGAATTACACCAGGACCTTGTCACCCTCAACATGATCC
Source organism: Anaerolineales bacterium (assembly GCA_035248745.1). GTDB lineage: Bacteria > Chloroflexota > Anaerolineae > Anaerolineales > Villigracilaceae > Defluviilinea. The sequence goes on from DATFHE010000255.1 coordinate 1,146, forward strand.
GCGAGTTAGATATCACGGATGATACAGTTTCATTCATGATTATGCTGACGACACCTGCCTGCCCTTTACGCGGGCAGATCGAAAAGGAGGCTAGGCAGGCGGTCATGTCTGTGGCAGGCGTGAAATCTGCAAACATCAAATTTGACTCGGATGTGCCTAACGATGGACGAATGCGCGGCCTTGTGAAAACGCCTATCCGCAACGCGATTGCGGTCGGCTCAGGCAAAGGCGGTGTAGGAAAATCAACTGTTGCTGTGAACATTGCGGTAGCGCTGGCGCAAAGCGGCGCGCGCGTCGGGTTGATGGACGCGGATATCTACGGCCCGAACGTCCCCACCATGCTTGGCGTCGAAAAGCTCCCTCCCCCACAGGGAAAGCGGTTGATCCCCGCGCAGGCGTACGGGATGAAGATGATCTCCATGGGACTGCTCGTCAAACCGGGGCAGCCTCTTATCTGGCGCGGACCGATGCTCAACTCCGCTATCCGCCAATTTTTAGGAGATGTGGAATGGGGGGAGCTCGATTACCTGATCGTGGACCTGCCTCCCGGTACAGGCGACGCGTCCCTTTCTCTGGCGCAATCACTGCCCCTGAGCGGCGCAGTGATCGTGACCCTCCCGCAACTTGTTTCTCTGGAAGATGCCAGCCGCGGACTTAACATGTTCCGCACCCTGGAAGTGCCGATCCTTGGCATAATTGAAAATATGTCCTATCTCGACCTGCCCGATGGCACTCGTATGGACATCTTCGGTTCCGGTGGCGGTGAGCAGCTCGCCCAAGCCACGCAAGCTAATTTCCTGGGCAAGGTGCCCATCGATCAGAACGTACGCATCGGCGGCGATAGCGGGAAACCTATCCTGGTGTCGCATCCTGAGTCACCTGCAGCGAATTCCCTGCGTGAGATTTCCCAAAAGATCGCCGCGCAGATCAGCGTTGCAGCCCTCAGCACGAAAAACGAGATGCCAATCAGTATCATAGAGTGAGTGCTGGATAAAAACAAAAAAGGTCTGGCAGGGACATCCCTGCCAGACCTTTTTTGTTTCAACGGTATAATTTTCGAGATAACACAATTGATTTGGAGTGAAGAACAGATCATGCTGACCAGACAAATTTCGTTGAAACGCGGTGTGACGACCAGCGCAGCCAACATTGCAGAAGATCAGGAAATCCAGCCGGCTCTGACAGAACTGGGCATTCCGCATCCCCGACCGGTTATCGTTCTTGTGGGCGGCGCGAGCGGAATCGGGTTTTGGGATAAGTTCCCCATGCGCAAAGCGATTCGGACGATTGCGCGACTGGCGGAAGAGACCCAATCCGTGATCGTTGACGGTGGTACCCAGGCAGGCATTATGACCGAAATTGGAAAACAGAGGAAGCAGAATAAGTTTTCCTTTCCGTTGATCGGCGTTGTGTTCGACAGCTTGCTTATGGAAGAGGAACCGAAGTCTATTTTGGACCCGAACCATACGCACTTTTTTCTAATCCCCGGGGAGGAATGGGGGGATGAGTCGGCATGGATCTCGAAGATCGCCACAGCCATTGCTGGCAATCAGAAATCGATCACCATTCTGGTGAACGGTGGAAATATCTCACGAACGGATGTCCAATACAGCTTGTTAGAAAATCGCCCAGCGTTCGTCATGCGCGGCACGGGGCGTATGGCAGATGAAATTACACTGGGAGGGGAGATCACTGCGATCGACATCTCGGAAAAGCCTGAAGACATATTGGAATTTTTGAGAAGGAGATTAATGTAGGCATTCGAGAAGCTCCACCGCCGGGGGTAAGACAAGACCAGACTCGGCTGTTTGTTCTCCGTAGAACCCTCCTGGACAGAGCCTTTTTCACATAGTAGCTGGACCAACTCCTGATAACAAGGCAGCGGGATAAAGCTGCGCCCCTATTGGCACACCTTTTGATTCAGCGTTCCATTGAAGCTGGGGCATCTGCTCGATCTACCTCGCGACACGTTTGATTAGTCGCTTTGTTCTTCAGACTATAATGAGTAAAACTATTAGAAGAGGTATATATAAATAATTATGGAACTGTATTTCATCCGTCATGGACAATCTCAGAACAATGCCAACTGGAATAATCCGGAGTATGAGGAGAATCCGGATCCCTCCCTCACAGAAAATGGGTATGAACAGGCTCGGCTCCTCGCAGAATTCTTGAAGAAGAATCAAACGATAACGAATGATAAAGAGTGGAATCTTCAAAACCGCCATGGGTTCGGCCTTACCCACATCTACACGAGCTTGATGGAACGTGCGGCATTTACCGCTGCCCCTGTGGCAGAGGCTCTGGACATCCCCCTGATCGCTTGGAAGGAGATCCATGAAGAGGGAGGCATTTATGGCCGCAAAGAGATAGCAAAGGCAGAGAATTTACCCGGGAGACCGCGATCCTTTTTCATGCAGAACTTTCGCACAATCACCTTACCAGACGATTTAGATGAAACAGGCTGGTGGAACCGCCCCTACGAGGCGGAAGAAGAACGCCAGCCACGCGCTGACCAGGTATTTGCAGAACTCCTCGCACGCCACAAAGACCAAAAGGGACGGCCCGAGCACCGGGTCGCGTTCGTCAGTCACGGCGGTTTTTTTATGCGGCTGATGTGCGCGATGCTGAAATTACCCTGGCGGCAGGCTGCCCATGGGCTGAGATCCTGGTTCGCCCTCAACAACTGCTCGATCAGTCGGTTCGACATCTTTAACGATGAACTTTCCGTTGGCTATCTCAACCGCACGGATCATTTGCCCGATCATCTGATTACTTAATAGATGAATGGAGATTCCTTTCAAGAGCCGCTCCGATTGAGCTCATCATACATATCTATTAAAGTGGTTGCTCAAAATCGGCGTCTGAAAGGTTATAGCGAAAGTGATATCGTTCCAAAATTTGCTTGAAGAGATCTGCATGCAAAGGCGTCAGCTCGGTGAATTCCACTCCAATGCTGTACGTTTGGGATGGATCCTCGAGCCGGCACCAGGCTATCCTGGCGGGAATGTTGATTGGAACAACAGTGATATCCGCTAGCTCCCCGGGGAAGATGATTTCCAGTACCGTCTCTTTGTTGATCGTTGTTAGATTTTTACCGATGATTAGCGCCCCGCGCATATTCAGGTCCCCGAGGTAGCCTAACAAAATTCGGGGATACAAGTCGTACACCGGCGTAAATGCCGTAAATCTTTTGCGTGATTCTTGCCTGCGGTCACTCATAGTGCTCTCCTGACGCCAACCTCTTCAGTATTTGAAACGCAAGTGTACAGGAAAATCTGCGGAAAAAAATTATAAGAATGATGCAAACCGCAGGTTGCCGTGCCAAAAAGGCCGATTCCGGCACCCGCTCTCTATTTCCGATACGGTATAATTAACCTATGCAACCAAACATTAACATTATAGGTGTACGTTTCACAAAAGTTGGCAAAATTTACCATTTTGATACTTCCGCCGTCCCCGATGTGGGAATTGGCGAGCACGTCATTGTAGATACCTCACGCGGGCGTCATTTGGGCGAAGTTGTCCAGCTTGTCAAGGAAGTTCCTTCGAAGCCGGAAGGTGGCTGGAGGTCCGTGGAGCGGCGCGCCACCCCGCGCGACCTGCTTCTGCTTCAATCCTGGCAGTCCAGGCAGACGGAAGCTATGATCAACTGCCGCGCTCGCGCCTCCGAGCTGGGGCTCAACGACGTGAAGATCGTGGCAGCCGAGTACAACTACGATGGCTCGCGCCTGACGTTTCTCTTCAGCACGGAGGGTGAGGAAAAGGTCGATCTCAAATCCCTTAAAAGGGACATGCACGACCTTTACTCCGGTACCCATATCGAGATGCGGCAGATCGGCCCGCGTGACGTGGCGAAGATTCTCGGTGGCATGGGCGCCTGCGGGCTCGAAACCCGCTGCTGCTCCAAATTTCTCACAGATTTCTCCCCCATCTCGATCAAGATGGCGAAAGAACAGGGAATTTCGCTGACGCCGAACGAAATCACCGGGATGTGCGGACGCCTGCGCTGCTGTCTGATCTACGAGTATGAGCAGTATGTGGAGGCGCGTAAGAGCCTGCCCAAACGCAATAAGAGGGTCATTACCCCCAAAGGCGAAGGCAAGGTGGTGGATGTCCTCCCGATGAGCAACAAAGTGATGGTGCTGCTTGAGAACGAGGAAGGCAAACGCTTTACCGAGATCTTTGAACACCAGGACCTTCAACCCTGGGATGAGCTCGAAGCCCTGCGGCGTAAATCGCAGGCGCCCTGTGACCGTCACAACAGCGGTGGGTGCACCTGCGGGAAAAGCAAAGGGCGCAAGAACTAACCTGCTACAGTGAAGACACTGAGACGATGGACACTCCGTGTCTTCATTGCTTTTACGACGTTTAAGGTAGAAGCAGTTGAAGTGCGACGTGAATCTCACTCCGCCGCGATCCGATTTTGGACGCTTTGCAAAGCAAAGGCAGTGACACATGACCCTCCCCGATGCCTGGGACTCCCCTCAAAATATCCTGGTTGTCCTCGCTCACCCCGATGACCCGGAGTTCTTCTGCGGTGCAACTCTCGCCCGTTGGGCGCGTGCAGGGCATCGCATCA
>DATFHE010000256.1:0-4518 GCA_035248745.1 Anaerolineales bacterium
CTTATAGTGGCGGACTTGTACTCCAATTGATGTGGCAGTTTTCCCCCGGCAGCTCTGATCCGAGTTTCTTGCTTAATCTTATTATTGAAGACGGCTCAGATACAACCGTTGGAACGCAGGACGTGAAACTCATCCGTAACATGAATGTTGTGTACACCGCGCTGACCACAACGGCTACACCGGTCCTGCCTTTTGGCGGCGCGGCTGCCTGGACCTGTGGTGATCGCGTCTTCGCCTGGAAGGCTTATACCGCGGATGAAGCCTCTCCTGCAGGGTTGTTCGAAAACGCGCTGGCGCGCTTCAACTGTAGTCGCTAATAAATTTATTGCAAGGACAAGACATGGTGACCGAAGCAGATATCCTCTTACTTAGATCACGGATCAACGAATTAGAAGACCGGCTGAATTTCCTGTATCAGCGGCTGGGCATCGAGTACAGTGACCCAAACTCAGATCCGATTCGTTCGACCAAAATTCAGGATGCCTTACGCCGCGGCAATAAAATCGAGGCCATCAAGATCTATCGCGAATTAACGGGTGTGGGACTCGCGGAGGCGAAAGAGGCAATCGATCGCGCCGAACGATTTTTCAAATAGAAATTACGATTCCTTTGTTTTTGCTTCATCCCACAGTCGATCCATTTCTTCCAGGGTAAGATCCGATAGCTTGCGCTCCTGGCGTTTTGCCCCCTGCTCTACATAAGCAAAGCGTCTTTTGAATTTCATATTGGTTCCGCGTAACGCAGACTCCGCGTCCACATGTTTCCAGCGTGCCACGTTTACCAGGGCAAACAGCAGATCGCCGATTTCCGAGGCAAGTTCAAAATCACTTTCGGCGTTCTTAATCTCTTCCACTTCCTCCTTCACTTTATCCAGAACGCCTTCGATCCCTGCCCAATCGAAGCCAACCCGCGCAGCACGGTCTTGATATTCCTGCGCCTGACTTAAAGCCGGTAACACTTTCGGTACACCGTCCAGCAAACCTTTCTCTTCTTTCTTCCCTTCGACATTAATCAGCGCGTATTCCTCTCTTTCCTTCTCCTTTAACTTTTCCCAATTTGCCAGAACACCTTGCACGCCATCCAGTTCCAAATCCCCAAACACATGGGGATGGCGGCGCACGATCTTCGAATAGATTCCCTGAATCACCTGATTGACATTAAATTGACTCTCTTCATTCGCAATTTGAGACTGAAGGACCACCTGCAAAAGCAGGTCGCCAAATTCCTCGCGCATGTCGGTGAAGTCACCCGAATCGATCGCAGAAATTGCTTCGTACGATTCCTCCAGCAAGTGCTTCCGCAATGACTCATGTGTTTGCTCGCGGTCCCACGGGCACCCATTCGGTGCACGCAAATGTGCAATCACCTCAGCAAATGCCTCAAAAGACGTTCCCTCGCCAAGGGGAGGAATATACAGATTTGTCGACTCAGAGAAATCAAAGCTGTCTAATTCTTCAATCGTTCTCTCTAGATTATTCTCTCCATTCACTAGGTAAACGGTATGCTCTTTCTGATACGTCGTCAACAAAACCTTCTTTAAGTGCAAAGCAATGTCTGGAGCGTCAATATTCGTCAACAACACGTGCAGATCAGGCGGGTAGGGTGGAACATGCGCTGATGCAAGAGTTTGTGCTTCGAGCAGAACGAGTTTTGAAGGTGGAGAGAAGCCAAGCACATCAAAAATTTTGGCAATAAGAATGAAGTCCATAAATGTCTCCGAAATTAAAGCAAAATACGCAACTCGTAAATTGTATCTTACGAATTACGTACATGCTTTTAAATTCGATTTGTAGTATGGTGCCAGCGGTGTAGCTGCCGCCACTAGAAAAAAGAATTAGCGCTTGGTGTAGGTTGGAGCCTTGCGGGCTTTCTTGAGACCCGGCTTCTTGCGTTCCTTGACGCGGGGATTGCGGGTCAGCAGACCTTGCTTGCGTAAAGGAGACGTCCAGTCACCATTCAGCAGAACAAGTGCGCGTGCCAATCCCAACCGCACGGCTTCCGTCTGACCGGTCACACCGCCGCCATTTACCTTGACGGTAATATCATATTTGTTCGCGTCCAGGCCAACAGCATTGAACGCGCGTAGAATGTCCTGCAAGTCACCTATGCGGGGAAAATACACAGGAGCTTCCTTATCATTCACTGTGAAGGTGCCGGAACCATCCATCAGACGGACGCGGGCTGTGCTTTCCTTGCGACGGCCAACGGCTTCATAATATTGTGCCATAACTTCTTTCCTTTTTCCTTACATCACTTCTGTGAAGTGAACATCGGCTCGGGATGATTAGTAGTATGCGGGTGATCTGGGCCAGCATAGATCTTCAAACGCTTGAGCAATGCGCGCCCCATACGATTATGCGGAAGCATACCCCACACCGCAGCGCGCAGTACACGATCGGGATGCTGCTGCAGTTGATCGCGCAGCGAGATGGACTTATGACCGCCGGGGTAATTCGAATGGCGGTGATACATTTTAGTTTCCAGCTTGGTGCTGGTCTTGGTGCCGGTCACAGTCACGCGCTCCGCATTGATGACAACTACATAATCACCCATTTCCACGCCCGGTGTGAAGGTGGGTTTGTGTTTGCCAAGCAGAACTTGTGCGATGCGCGTGGCAATGCGACCAAGGTTTTGACCATTGGCATCTACCAGCACCCATTTGCGATCGATTTCGCTTGCTTTCGGATAGTACGACTTGTACACCTTCTATTTCTCCGTTTCTTTTCTTATAAACCCATTGACTCATGTTTTGAATACTCTACTTCGACGAGTATCAGCCCGTGCGCAGGTGCCAAACCAGCAGAAAGTTTTTCGCTTCCATTTCGCGCTGAGTCCGCCTTCGCTAAGGAATTAGAGATAACCTCAGCCGAAGATTTTCCCTGCGCAACAGCCACCTGGACAAAGACAAGCCTCCGTACCATTCGATATAGGAAGGCATCAGCTTGCACGTCGAAGTACCATTCATCTTCCGATACAAGACTGTGGGACCATTCAGCTTTCATCACGGTTCGTACGGTCCCGCCCGTGGGGGTGGTCGGGGAACCGAAAGCGGAAAAATCGTGCGTACCAAGCAGAAGCTTTGCAGTCTCTACAAGAACTTCACTGTTTATCGGAGGCCATACTCGCCAGGCAAGGTGTTCCCGGATCGGTTGACGCAATGGCTGGTAGAACAATGTATAGTGGTAGCGGCGAGAGCTTGCGTCAAAACGCGGATGAAACCCTGCGTGAACCATCCGTGCTTCGTAAACAGCAACATCGGCAGGTAAAACAGCATTCAACGCACGAACGAGTTCCTCGGAAGAGTGTGACCATTCCAGGTCAAACCCAGCAACCTGTCCCGTCGCATGAACACCTGTATCCGTCCGTCCAGCCATAAGAACTGAGCGTCCGGTCCAGCCCAACGTACACAGGGCTGTTTCCAGCTCTCCCTGTACCGTTCGTTTGTTCACCTGCCGCTGACTTCCGAAAAAGTCCGTACCGTCGTAGGCAAGAGTCAATTGGTAACGTGCCATTTTCAGTGAGCAAGTGATCCGTCTTCAGATATCAATCACTGATTATTGGTCACTGTCTACTGCTTAGTGAAACTATTCTTCCACTAATTCCAAGATCACCATCTCAGCCGAATCGCCCATCCGGGGCCCAAGCTTCAGAATGCGAGTGTAGCCACCAGGACGAGTCGCAAAGCGCGGAGCAATCTCATCGAAGAGACGCTTGATCACCTGGTTGTCGCCAAGCTTGGAGGTCACCAAACGGCGAGCGTGTACCTTCTGGGCGTCATCTCCCTCGGCACTGTTACGCGCGATCGTGATAAGACGCTCTGCCTCGCCGCGGATCGCATTCGCTTTCGCGCGCGTAGTATGGATACGCTCGTGGATAAAGAATTGTTTGATAAGGTTGCGACGAAGCGCTACACGGGCGCCGCTCGTCCTTCCCAGTCTATAACCTGATACTTGATGTCGCATTGCAATTACTCCGCAGAACTCGTTTCGTCTTTCATATAGCCCTTCTCGCGCATCTTCTGGCGGAGTTCATCGAGGCTTTTCTCACCAAAATTGCGAATGGACATGACGGCTGTCTCTCCTTTTTCGAGCAGGTCGAGCACATCACCCACCGTCGTAATTCCAGTACGCTTGAGCGAGTTGAACACGCGCACCGAAAGGTCCAGGGCTTCCACAGGTGTATCTGCCAGTTCGCTGGTCAGACGGCTGCTACCAACTTCCTTTTCGATGGAGATTGCCAGGGTCTCTTCAGAGACACCGGCGATATAGCGCAGGTGGTCGATCACCAGTTTCGCAGCCGTACTGAGTGCCCTCTCCGGAGAAACCGTACCATCGGTCCAGATTTCCAGAATCAGCTTATCGTAATTCGTGCTCTGACCCACGCGAGCAGAAGTCACTTCCCAGTTGACACGCTTGACCGGACTGTAGATCGCGTCGATCGGCAGCTCGCCAATGGGCATATGCCCACTACGCTCGTTGGCAGGCGAATACCCGCGACCACGCTCCACAGTGAATTCAA
>DATFHE010000257.1:0-4209 GCA_035248745.1 Anaerolineales bacterium
GTTGCAACCGCGCTCGGCATGCTGCTGAGCCGCAATACAATTTACGCGGCGCTGTTTCTGGTGTTGAACTTTGTTACGGTGGCTGTGTTCTATCTGCTCCTGGGCGCGCCGTTCATTGCGATGGCGCAGATCACGATTTACGCGGGCGCGATTATGGTGCTGTTCCTGTTTGTCATCATGCTGCTTGGGGCAGAAAGCCTTCCCGAAACGGAGGCTATTCCGTGGCAGAAGCCGCTGGCAGCAGTGCTGGCACTTGCCCTGGCTGTGGAATCAACCGTCATACTCCTGACGCGCGCCCGCCCGATTGGAGACGTGACTCAGCCGGATGCATCTGTGAACACAGCGACCAATCTCCGTGCTCTCGGGGAAGCGCTTTTTACGCAATACCTCCTGCCATTTGAAGTTACATCCATTTTGCTGCTGGTCGCGATGATTGGCGCCATTGTGCTGGTGCGGAAAGAGAAGAGGGTTCCTTAGTTATGATTCCGGTGACGTATTACATCATCCTCTCGGCAATCCTGTTCACTATTGGCGTCGTCGGCGTTCTGATTCGCCGGAATGCTCTCATCATATTCATGTCTATAGAATTGATGTTGAACGCCGCTAACCTGGCATTCGTAGCGTTCGGCAGTGTCATCCGGAGTTTCAGCGGGCAGATCTTTGTGTTCTTTGTCATTGCTGTGGCGGCGGCGGAGGTTGCCGTGGGGTTGGCGTTGATCGTCGAGATCTTCAAATCCAAGCGCAGCATTGATGTGGACCAAATGAGTAGTTTGAAGGGATAAAAACTGAGATTAGAGACTGGAGATTCCAGTTTCGTCTCTGGAGAATGTTATGTACTTAGCTCAGGAAGGAACAACCGGATTTTTCTTTTTAGCCCCCTGGCTGGTCTTTGCACCACTGGTTGGGTTCCTCATTAATCTGGTTCTCGGCGGCTGGTTCATGAGGCGCCCCTGGGGCGAGAATGCGGTGGGTATTGTTGCCAGTCTTGCATCCGGTGCAGCGTTCATTGTTTCTATCCTATTGACGTTGTCGCTTTCGGCGAATCATGGCGAGGTAGTTCGCTGGTACCTGGCAGAGTGGATTCATATTGGCGAACTGGATGTCGACTGGACGTTCCGTATCGACTCGCTCTCGACGACGATGATGCTGGTCATCTCTGGTGTGGGGACGTTAATTCATATCTATGCCATCGGGTATATGCACGAAGATGTGCGTTTTAAGAACGATGTGGGACGCTTCCCCCGCTTCTTCATTTATCTGAACCTCTTTATCGCCATGATGATGATCCTGGTCGCGGGCGATTCGTACCTGATGCTTTTCGTCGGGTGGGAAGGCGTGGGCTTATGTTCATTCCTGCTGATCGGTTTCTGGTATGAGCTGGATTTGCTCGGACGTCCTTCCTGGTCGAACTCCAACGCTGCGGTGAAGGCGTTTGTCGTCAACCGCATTGGCGATTTTGGTTTTCTGATCGCAGGCTTCATCATGTTCTGGGCGTTTGGCAGCCTCCAGTTTGACGAGGTCTTCAAAGCCGCCGAAGGGGTTGCTCCCGGAATTATCCTTGCCATTACGCTGCTGATGCTCGTCGGTGTGGCGGGAAAGTCGGCGCAGATTCCGTTGTACGTGTGGCTCCCGGACGCGATGGCGGGTCCGACACCGGTCTCGGCCTTGATCCACGCCGCGACGATGGTGACGGCGGGCGTGTATCTCATCACCCGTTCTGCGGAGTTATACACTCTCGTGCCGCAGGCACAGTACATTGTCGCGCTCACAGGCGCGATCACAGCCCTGTTCGCTGCGACGATCGCCGTAGGTCAGTACGATATCAAGAAAGTGCTGGCGTATTCCACGATCTCACAACTTGGCTTCATGGTGGCAGCGGTGGGCATGGGCGCGTTCGTCGCCGGGATGTTTCATCTTGTGACGCATGCCTTCTTCAAAGCATTATTGTTTCTCTCTGCCGGTTCCGTCATCCTCGGTGTGGAGCGCGGGCACCATCACCTGGCACACGCCAGTGGGCATCAGGGTGCTAAACATGGGAGAGGTAAGAAGAAAGAAGGAAAGAAAGAGCAAAGACATGAGCCAGTGCACGAGGAGGAGGGCGAACATTTCGATGCCGGCGACATGCGCAATATGGGTGGCATGCGGAAGACGATGCCAATTACATACTGGGTCTACATCATCGGCGCGCTGGCGCTGGCTGGTATTGTCCCGTTCGCGGGGTTCTGGTCGAAGGATGAAATCCTGCTGGACGCCAGCCTGCATTATCCGTTGATTTATTGGCTGCTGACCATCGCCGCGTTCCTGACTGCCTTTTACATGGGGCGCCAGATCTGGATGGTCTTCTTCGGGGAGCCTCGCCACGAAGCTGCGGCGCATGCCGAGGAAAGCCCCAGGGTCATGACCGTACCTCTCATGGTGCTGGCGGCTCTGTCCGTGTTAGGCGGCGCCCTGAACCTGCCCTTTGAAGGCTTCCACAACTTCGGTCACTGGTTGGAACATACGCTCCGTGAAGTGGAGTCTCTTTCGTTTAATGCACCCGTTGCAGGGATTGCGACGGTTTTAGCTGTGGTCGCGATTTATGTTTCATGGCTGATCTATGGCCGCCATCCTCTCCGAGTTGGCGAGACGGATCCCTTGAAGAGACGTATCGGAGCCTTGTTTACAGCTCTGGAAAACAAGTGGTATGTCGACGAGTTGTATCACGCGGTGATTGTGACGCCCTATGTGAAAATCTCACAGTTCCTTGCCGACGTCATCGACTGGCGTTTCTGGCACGACTGGTTCCATGAGAAGGTGATTGCCGGAACGTACAACTGGTTGAGCAGTATTGCGCTGAACCGCTACGCCGATCAGCGCGGTATAGATGCCTTTGCGAACGGTTTGGCTGGCGTCACGCAGGGGTTGTCGGTTGTCTTGCGTAAAATCCAGAACGGATTTGTGCGTTCTTATGCACTGTCGGTATTATTGGGCGTTGTCCTGATCGTAGGGTACTTAATCTTAAGATAGTCAAACGCCAAACACTATGGCTTGCGACTTTCCCCTTCAACCTTTGACTATCTCGTAATTGAGGATCGAACATGAATTTTTTTCTGCAACCTCTGACCCTTCTGACCTTCTTTCCGCTGGTGGGAGTCCTGGTGATGCTCTTCATTCCCCGTGAGCAGAAGGATGCCCTGCGCTGGACGGCGCTGATCACAAGCCTTGTCACCTTCGGGATTTCGCTCATGGTGCTGTCGGTGTTCGAGCCGTCCAACCCGAACCTGCAGCTCGTGGCGCAATACAATTGGATCACCGTGGCGAACTGGGATATTCAGTATTACATGGGTGTGGATGGACTGAGCATTCTGCTGGTGTTGCTGACTGGTTTGCTGACCCCGCTCTCCATTCTCTCCACGTGGACGGCGGTGGAAGAACGCGTCAAGGATTTCATGATCTTTTTTCTTCTGCTGGAAATCGGGATGATGGGAGTCTTCCTGGCGCAGGATTTGTTCCTGTTCTACATCTTCTGGGAATTTACGCTCGTGCCGATGTACTTCATCATCGGTATCTGGGGTGGACCGCGCCGCGTTTATGCCGCGATCAAATTCTTCCTCTACACGATGGCGGGATCCATTTTGATGCTGCTGGCGATTTTGTGGCTGGGAATTGCTGGTGGGACGTTCTCATTACCAGACCTGATTGGGATTCGCATCGATCCCGCGACCCAGATGTGGCTGTTTCTGGCATTCGCAGCGGCATTTGCCATCAAAGTGCCGATGTGGCCTGTGCATTCCTGGCTGCCGGATGCACACGTGGAAGCACCGACGGCAGGCTCGGTCATTCTGGCGGGCGTTATGCTGAAACTGGGTACTTATGGCTTCCTGCGTTTTAATATTCCGCTGTTCCCGGAAGCCTCCGTTCAGGCGGCGCCGTGGATCGCGCTCCTGGCGACGATCGGTATTATTTATGGCGCCGCTGTTTCCTACGCCCAGGCGGATATGAAGAAGCTGGTGGCATATTCCTCAGTCAGTCACCTTGGCTTTGTGATGCTGGGGCTGTTTGCGCTCAACTCGCAGGGCGTGCAGGGTGCGATCTTGCAGATGGTCAATCACGGGCTGAGCACGGGTGCCTTGTTTTTGCTTGTCGGCATGATCTACGAACAGACTCATACGCGTGAGTTGAAAGTATATGGCGGCTTATGGAAGATTATGCCTGTGTTTGCGACGATCA
>DATFHE010000258.1:0-12587 GCA_035248745.1 Anaerolineales bacterium
CATTTAATTAATGATTTCAGATAGGACACAATGGAAAAATCGGGGTTCTGTCAACTCATTGTAAGCGCGACCCAGTCCCCCGTCTGGCGCTGCTCTCTCACATCCAGACCCTTCGCCCGGGCGGCATCGATCACGCTTTGCGCCTGTTCCTGCAGGACTCCGCTCAGAATCAAGGCGCCACCTGCTTCCATCAATTGGGCAAGACCGGCATCGAAGAGACGCACGATCACGGGCGCAAGGATATTTGCAACGACTAGAGGTGCCTTATAAAAGGGGAACTTTCCGCTTAAGATTTCCTGTACGGAGCCCACACCAAGCACTAGTTCTTCGCCGATCTGGTTCGCATTCGCATTCTGACGGGCATTGACGATGGACGTCTCATCGATATCCACTCCGAGGGCGGAGGTTGCGCCCAGCTTGAGTGCTGCAATAGAGAGGATTCCCGATCCGCAGCCGACGTCGATCACTCGAAAATCATTACTCGATGAGCGAGTATTGACCATTGCCTTCTCCATTAACTCCAAACACAGTTGCGTCGTGGGGTGAGTGCCTGTGCCAAATGCCATGCCGGGGTCGATCTTGATGGGAATACGACCTGGGTCCGGAGAATCCATCCAGGCAGGGACAATGACGAGCCGCTCGCCGAGGAGGATCGGTTTGTAGTGCTGCTTCCAGGCTTCCATCCAGTTCTGATCGGCGATCTGTTTGTAGGACGCTGCAGGTAATGGTTGAATCCTGCTGAGGTAGTAGAGAGCCTCTTCCAGTTTCTGGCGCGTCTCCTCGATCTGGTCGTTCATCTCCAGATAGGCGCGGACGGTGATCGGTCCGGTAGGCGTGCCAGCGTCTTCCTCGTCAGTATATTTGACACCCTGCTCCATCATCACGCCGCTATAGGCAAAACGCGCCAGCACATCTGCTACAGCTTCTGCCAATTCCCCGTTGACGGTGAGAGAAACTTCAAGCCAGTTCATGTTCGATGATTTGATACAGTCTTCTCAATAGATCTCGATCAAACATACGCACATCGGGTAAATTGTCGAGGGAAAAGTAAGCAAATTCGGATACTTCATCACTGGGATTAAATGTGCCGCCTGTAATCCTGCAAAGATAATACATTCCCACCTGATCCTGCCGGAAGGTATGGATCATTATGAGTTTTTCCACGTCAACGCGTAAGCCAGTTTCCTCCCAGACTTCTCGTGCCACCGCTTCTTCCGGATGTTCCCCATATTCCAAACCTCCGCCCGGCAACCCCCAGGGGTGAAAACGGTTATACGTCGATTTCACAAGGAGAATTTTCATTTGTTCATCTATGATGACTGCTGCTGCAAAGACGTGAAACAGGGGTCGAATGTAGCGCGACAATACCATCTGCAACCACAGAGGGAGCACGCGCCATATTTTCAGTAGTGTTCTTTTAATCATAGAGCACGATTATCACCCAATTTTCCCCCGGCGACAATGAGCGCGTTGGTCCTTGGTGCCACAGCCAAAACTAATGGTTGGGATGAACCGAATGCACCACGTTATCCACATGGACGTGACCGTTCAAATCGCAATAGAGCGAATCGGGGAAGCAATCCACGCATTCCAACTGAAGGGTTGCATGCGTAATGTTATAGCGATGTGTAAGAAGCTCACTGATCTGACGTTGGATTTCCGCGCCGGTGCTGATATGGACATCCTCGGTGAGGACGTGTGCAGACATAGTGCGCAGACTCTGCGTAAGACTCCAGACGTGAATATCATGGATACCAAGTACACCGTCCACCTGCGCGATGTCCTTGACCATGGCCGGGATGTTTACATCGCGCGGCGTCGCTTCAAGCAAAATATCGATCGCATCACGCAGGATACCCCAGGCATTGTACAGGATTAGAAAGCCGATCAACACACTCACAAACGAATCGAGCCAGTTGGCATTCGTGAAATAGATAATTACACCTGCAAGGACTGCACCGACCGTGGAGAGCACATCTCCCATTAAGTGCACAAATGCCGAGCGCAGGTTGAGGTCATGTTCACTGCCGCGGTGGATAAGCAATGCAGTGGCAAGATTGATCACGACCGCGATCAGACCGACGCCAATGAGAATACCCGAGTCCACTTCGGAAGGGTTCATAAAGCGACGATACGCTTCATAGAAAATTCCAAGCGAGATCAGCACCAAGGTAGTCGAATTCAGCAGGGCGACCAGAATCCCAGCGCGGTGATAGCCATACGTCTTTTGCGCGTTCGCAGGCTGTGAAGTAACGCGGACCGCAAACCAGGTGAGTCCCAACGCAATGACATCCGTCAGGTTGTGCGCGGCGTCCGTGAGAAGTGCGAGGCTGTTCGCGAATATGCCTGCTCCCGCTTCGATGACGACAAAGGCGAGAGTGAGAAACAGGGATATCGAGAGACGCTTTGTTGTCTGATTGGATGCTTCGCGCAAATGAGAGTGAGTATGAGGGTGATTATTTTGCATTTGATTTCCTATATCCAGCGGCGGACTTGCTGCTGATAGATGCGATAGTGATCTCCATGAATACGGGTCAGAAATTCTTCCTCCAGCCGCACCTGGATCTGAATGAGTATTTCACCAACGACCCATATTACAAGCATGATCGCGTTAGGAAGGATGAGGAACAAACCTACTAGCAGTATGCGTATCCCCAGGAAAATAGGATTGCGGGAAAGCTTGAACAAGCCGCGCTGTACAAGATCGGTTCTGACGTCTTCGTCAATCCCGATTCGCCATGAAGTTTGCATCTGCGACTGTGCAATGAGGATCCAAACCAGGGCGAACAATAGCAAAGCTATTCCAATCCAGGCAAAAACGTCGTGAGACAAATAAGGAATGGGGAGAAGCTGACGATACAGAGATGGTAAGAACACAAATACAAAGATGACCAGCGTACAGGCAATTACCGCCAGGCGAAAATTTCTACCAATGTAATCGTGCGTCGAATCGGAAGGACCGAGTTTATATGGATTACCGCCCGTCGTTCTCCAGATTCGATACACAGGCAGAAGCATCGCGAACAGAAGAAACAGCGTGCAATACACCAGCAGGAAGAGCCTTAACAATATTTCCATTTCATCACCCGTGTTCCACATGCTCCATCCCGAGGCGATAAAGCTTTGCAACATGGTCATCATCGAGAGCATAAAACACCTGGCGCCCATCTTTGCGGCTGCGCACCAGCTGCAGCTGGCGCAGTCCGCGTAGCTGGTGAGAGACAGCGGACTCCGTCATTTCAAGCTGTGCCGCGAGATCGCCAACGTTCATTTCGCCTTCCAATAAAACAGAGATGATCCTCAGCCGGGTCGGGTCACTGAGGGCGCTGAAGAGGTCAGCCAGGCGAGTGGAAGTGTGTTCTTTAAGGACCATAATATATGAATAGTTGCTCAAGTGTTCATGACTATAGCATAAAAAAAGAGAACCGTCAAATGACGATTCTCTGCTTTAACTCTGTCCACCAAGAGCCTCATTCAACCAATCGAGAAATCCTTTTTCCTGCGGCTTGACTGTTGTGCCCAGGCTCTCTGCTAATTTCTCAAATAACTCGCGCTGTTCCTTTGTAAGCTTGGTCGGTACCGCTACATTGACGATCACCAGCTGATCGCCGCGTCCACCGCGACGCAAATGAGGCACTCCTTTATTTCGCATCTGGAAGACCTTGCCAGGCTGAGTCCCCGAGGGGATCTTCAGTTTCTCTTCGCCATCCAGTGTGGGTACCTCAATCTCCGCACCAAGAACCGCCTGGGCGACATTGATATCGAGGTTCAAAATGATATCGTTCTCACGTCGCTTAAAGAATTGGTGCGGTCGGACATCCAGGATCAAAAACAGGCTTCCGGTCGGTCCGCCGTTGGCGCCGGGTCCGCCCTCCCCTGCCAGACGGATCTGCGTGCCGCTATCCACACCTGCCGGGATTTGGACCTTCTTCCTGATCGTTTTGCGTTCGAGCCCGCTTGCGTGGCAGGTTTTACAGGGCGATGAAATCGTCTCGCCGCGCCCGTTACAGGTTGGGCAGGTCGAGGTCTGCACCATTTGTCCCAGGAAGGTCTGGCGCACCTGCCGCACCTCACCCTGTCCCTGACAGGTGGAGCAGCGAATAGGTGTCGTACCGGGTTCTGCACCAGAGCCATTGCAGCGGGAACAGGTCTCTTCGCGCTGGAACTCTATTTCCTTCTCCACACCAAAGACGGCTTCCTCGAATGTCAATATGACAGACTGCTGCAGGTCACGGCCGCGGCGGGGAGAGTTGCGCGAGCGTCGTCCGGTGGAAAACCCAAAGCCTCTGCCGAAGAGTTCTTCGAAGATGTCGGTAAAGTCTGTAGTGTAATCATGGAATCCACCGCCCATATTGCCAAGACCTTCTTTGCCAAAGCGGTCGTAGCGAGCGCGCTTGTCTGCGTCGGAGAGCACACCGTAGGCTTCGTTGATCTCTTTGAACTTTTCCTCGGCGCCCTCCTCCTTGTTCACATCGGGGTGGTATTGACGCGCGAGTTTACGGAACGAGGCTTTGATCTCATCATTGCTTGCGTTCCGTGGGATACCGAGGATTTCGTAGTAATCGCGATTGCTCATAATTAGAGAATAGAGATTGGAAAGTAGAGATTAGTCTCGACTCTCCAATCTCTGGAATTTCATTCCTTTACTTCCCCTTCGACAACATCCGGTCCGGTTTCGGGGTTTGGGTTTGTGTCTGTACTGTTCGTTCCATCGCTGCCGGGGACGTCTTGCCCCTGATAGACGGATGCGCCAATCTTTTGCACAGCCTGACCCAGTGCTTCCGTCGCCGTTGTGATGGCGGCAACATCTTCGCCTTCAGATGCTTTCTTCACCTCGGCCACTTTCGCCTCGACCTCGGACTTCGTGTCAGCAGGGACTTTGTCGCCGAACTCCCGCAGGGCTTTTTCCGCCGCATAGACCGTATTGTCTGCGTTGTTACGAACTTCGATCAATTCTTTGCGCTTGCGATCTTCCTCTGCATGGGCTTCCGCGTCTTTACGCATCTTATCAACCTCAGATTCCGAAAGACCGGAAGAAGCCGTGATCGTAATATGTTGCGAACGACTGGTCGCTTTATCCTGTGCTGTGACTTTGAGGATTCCATTCGCATCGATATCAAACGTCACTTCGATCTGTGGCATGCCGCGCGGGGCAGGTGGGATGCCATCAAGGATGAATTTACCCAACGACTTGTTATCTACTGCCATGGGGCGCTCCCCCTGCAGAACATGGATCTCTACCTGAGTCTGGCTGTCGCTGGCGGTAGAAAAGACCTGGCTGCGGCGGGTGGGGATGGTTGTGTTACGTTCGATCTGAGGGGTCGCGACGCCGCCTAACGTTTCAATGGAAAGTGTAAGGGGAGTCACGTCAAGGAGCAGGATATCCTTCACCTCGCCGCCAAGCACACCCGCCTGGATGGCTGCGCCGATCGCGACCACCTCATCGGGGTTCACACCTTTGTGAGGCTCCTTCCCAAAAAAGGCACGGACGCGGTCCTGCACAGCAGGCATACGCGTCATACCACCGACCATAACGACTTCGTTGATGTCTCCAGCAGTCAGGCCCGCATCAGTTAAGGCTTGTTTAAGGGGAGCAATGGTGCGGTCCACTAGATCAGCCGTGAGCTGTTCCAGCTTGGAGCGGGAGATGGTCATCACCAGGTGCTTGGGACCACTGGCATCTGCCGTCAGGTATGGCAGGTTGATCTCGGTCTGCATTGTTGTGGAGAGCTCGATCTTTGCCTTTTCGGAGGCTTCCTTCAGGCGCTGCAGTGCCTGGCGGTCATTGTGCAGATCAATGCCGTTATCCTTCTTGAATTGCTCGATGAGGTAATCCATGATGCGCACGTCAAAGTCATCGCCGCCGAGGAACGTATCGCCGCTCGTGGCGCGAACCTGGAACACGCCCTCGCCCACATCGAGAATGGAAATATCAAATGTGCCACCGCCAAGATCGTAGACGGCGATAATTTCATTTTTCTTTTTATCCAAACCGTACGCCAGGGAAGAGGCAGTCGGCTCATTGATGATGCGAAGTACCTCGAGACCGGCGATCTTGCCTGCATCCTTCGTCGCATTGCGCTGGGCATCATTGAAATAGGCAGGAACCGTGATGACTGCCTGCGAAATCGTCTCACCCAGATAGGCTTCTGCATCGCGTTTGATCTTTGCCAGAATCATCGCGGACACTTCTGGCGGCGAGTAATCTTTTTCGTCCAGTTGCACGCGCACATCGCCGTTAGGCGCCTCAGTCACAGTATAAGGAACACGCTGGCGCGTACGTTCCACTTCCGGGTCGCCGGTCTTGCGCCCCATGAATCGCTTGATCGAGAAGATCGTATTTTGTGGATTGGTGATCGCCTGATTACGCGCCACGCGTCCCACCAGCCGCTCATGATTTTTGTTGACGGCGACTACGGAGGGCACAAGCCGCTCTCCTTCCGCGGAGGGAATGACAAGCGGTTCGCCCCCCTGCATCACTGCAGCAACGGAATTGGTGGTACCGAGATCGATGCCAATGATTTTTGCCATTAATTAAGTTCTCCTTTGAAAAGGATGGGGACAAGCCCTATCCTTACTGTGCTACGCGTACCAGTGCCGGGCGGATGACACGCTCGCCGAGCATGTACCCATTCTGGACGACGCCGATCACATATCCACTCTGCACGCCGTCGGCAGTTTCGTGGGAAATTGCCTCGTGTAAGTTCGGATCAAATTCCACGCCCACTGCCTCGATCTTTTTGAGACCTTCGCTCTGCAGGATGTTCTGGAATTTGCGCGCTACGAGCTCAATGCCACTTGCCCAGGCATCATCGCCGGAGCGGTTTTGAAGAGCGCGCTCCAAATCGTCGAGCACAGGCAAAATCTTTTTGATAATATCGCCCTTCAATGAGAGGTAGGTCAGCTCATTATCACGCTCGATGTGCTTGCGATAGTTCTGGAATTCCGCCTGGGAACGCAGCCAGCTATCTTTGTATTCTGTGGTTTTCGAGGCAGCCTCTTCGAGTTTCTTTCTCAGTCCCTCAACCTCTGCGGACAATTGTTCCATGGCCGCAGTTGTGTCCTGAGAAGTTGCCACAGCTTCCGCCTGGTTCTCGTTGAGTTCTTCTTCGTGGGTGTGTTTCTTTTTTTCAACCATACGTTCACTCTCTCTATTTGATATTAGGCATTCGAAACTTAAAAAGTTCGACGCTTATTTCTCACCTGTAACGGTGTCATTCACCAGATCACTGAGTAGTCCGGCCACATACCGGACAGTGGGGATTGTTCGTGCATAAGACATTCGCATCGGGCCGAGTACACCTAACGTTCCTGTCGCTAAACCGGGAACGCCGTAGCGCGCAATGATCATGGAGCACTGGCGCAGTTCCTCCCAGCCGCCTTCGCCGCCGATGAGCACTTGCAACCCACCGACATTGCTGTTGACCGCCGTACGTGCAATCAGGTCCTGCAGGGTAGAGCGTTCCCCGAAGATCCGTAATGCGCGGCGTGCCTCGTCCGATTCGGCGAACTCCGGCTCGGCTAACACATTGGTCAAACCATCTGTATAGATATCACCGGAGACGCGGTTTGCCGCGCGGCGAAAGTCCTGGATAATCAGGGTTAGGATATCCTGATCGAGCGCGTCGGAACGTGCCGGAAGGGCTTTCATCGCGTCTACCGTGAGTCCTGCCAGGAGCTTGTTGAGACGTGTAGCGGTCTGGCTCAGTCGCTCCTGTGAGACAGGCTCCGACAGGGTGAGGATCTGCTGGCTCACTTCACCGCCCACCAGGACCAGGACCATAAGCACCTGCCGTCCCTGCGTGGAGATCAATTCCACGTGCTTATATTTTGCATTGTCTGTATGCGGAGCGGTGACAACAGAAACACCCTGCGATTGATGCGCAAGAATAGAGGCTGCCAGCGTCATCCACTGGTCTACGTCCGGGCGGGATTGATGGAATTGATGAGAGATCGTTGCCTGGACAGACTCCGGCAGTTCTGCCTGGTTCATCATCTGACTCACAAAATAACGGTAGCCTTCTTCTGTGGGAACTCGACCTGCCGAAGTGTGCGGCTGGCGCAGATACCCCATCTCTGTAAGCGCTGCCATCTCGTTACGGATGGTGGCTGATGAGATATTAATACGGTAATGCTCTGCCAATCGCTTCGAGCCCACTGGCTGAGCAGATTCAATGTAGTCCCGTATAATCAGTAAAAGAAGTGTCTTCTGGCGCTCTGTTAATTCAGACATCGTTATCACATAGTTAGCACTCTCCATTCGAGAGTGCTATTCAATCATAAATAATCATATCATGTGCAAAAGAGTAGCGTCAATAAGAGAAGTATAAGAAAAAGCCCACCACATTGTATGTGATGGGCATTGACATGTTTGAACCAGCTATGGGGTTTGCAGAGGACGCCAGACGGGGTCGAAATCGATTTTTGGATCATTTGTCAGCCGGGTGCGACCACTCCCTGCTATTGTCATATAGTAGATTTCCCGGTTCCCTTCATTATCCATGCCTTCGAAGACAAGCCAATAGCCATCCTCCGAAACAGACACATCTTCAATGGGCGTAATGAAATTCAGGCGACGAGGTTCCTGGGTTGGGTCCTCCCCATCCATCTGCATCAGCCACGGGCGGAATGCACCCGGCCGCCGCTGGTTGAAAAAGACAGTCCGCCCATCCGGTGACCAGCTTGGCAGGTAATCCCAGAGGTCCTGCCCGCTCCGAGTGAACTGACCGGCTTCCTGACCGTTCGCATTCATGGACCATACTTGATACGTGCCGACGCGCTTCACCAGATACACAATCTTTGTTCCATCCGGTGACCAGGATGGCTGGCTGCTTTCGATCGCGCTGGTGGTATTCGACAGAAGGGTCACATCTCGAGACTCGATATCCAGAGAGTAGATCTGGCGAAAGCCGCCGCGCACAGATGTAAATGCGATTTTAGATCCATCCGGCGACCAGGCTGGTTCGAAATCCGACCCAGGCGCGGCTGTCAATTGATCCAATCCTGTCCCATCTGCGTTGATGATATACAGACTGGATTCGTTGTAAAGTGTTTCGTAAAAATCAGCTCGCCCGAGGCAAGGAGAGATAAATACCAGTTGCAATCCATCCGGCGACCAGGAGGGTTGACAGGCGCCCTGCTCCATGATGGTAAGCTGTTTTAAATCCGTACCATCGGCGTGGACGAGATATACCTGTGGAATACCAGAACGTGTGGAAGCAAACACGATCTGACCGGTCCCACCGCCCAACGCAGTAGCAACAGGGACAGGCAGATTTCCAACAGTGGGCGTGATTTCCACAGTCGGAGCGAGAGTTTGAGTGGAGGCAATAGCGGTTGCCGTTGCACTGGGCTGAACGGTTACAGGCGTCACCGTCGGTAATTGCCGGGAAGTAGGCGTCCCGTCCGGCGCCTGCGGAGGTAAACTAAAACCCCAACCGGGGGGCAACTCGAATTCGATAATGGGTGCAAACAAATTCTTCATCTGGGGCGGCACATCTTCCGGCCGCAGCCGTACAAATGTCACAATACCCAGGGAAAGCAGAAATATTGCCCCCAGCAAAAGCCAAACGAACCGGCGGTTCCTTCGCTTTCTTCGTTTAGGCTTAAAGACCGGCAGTTCCCCTGCCGAAGAAACTTTGGGATTTACAGACTTGTGATCTACGACAGAAGGTTGTGAAGCTCTCTCAATCACACCCTGCCTGAAATCCTCGATTGCATCTGTTGGTGGCGGCTCAATCATATACTCGCCCGGTAAAAGCTGCGTCTTTGTTTTCGAGCCCAGTAGCGAGCGCTTGAACTCTTCTGCAGTCTGGAAGCGGTCGGCGGGGTCAATCCCCATTGCCCGTTCAATCGCCGCTGCCAACCGGCGCGACACCTTATTGTTGCGCTTGCGTAACGGGGTGAGCTGGGTGTTATCCATGGCGCGCGCCAGCCCATCTTCCGGGATGATTCCGCTGAGCGCAGCGTAAAGTGTGGCGCCGAGAGAATAAATATCGGTACGAGAATCAGTGCGGGCCGTGCCGTACTGCTCGGGCGGGGAATAACCGGGCGTCATCGCACGCGCGCCAGTCGTCGTAGCCTGGCTTCCATGCAGCACCTTGGCAAGACCAAAATCGACCAGGAAAATATGACCATCGGATGTAATCTTGATGTTGCCCGGTTTGAGATCGCGATGCAAAATAGGTGGCCTGCGGGTATGTAGATACGCCAGTGCGTCGCAGATCGCCGCACCAATGAGGATTGCCTCATCTTCGGTGACATTGCCCATACGCTCCATACGCTGACGCAGGTCTTCCCCCTCGATATAATCCATCACCAGATACTGACCCTGATCGCCGATCACAAAATGATCGGTTACACGCGGTAGGTTGGGATGGCGTAGATTCGCAAGGATCACGGCTTCCAGGCGGAACTGACGCGCATATTCGTCGGTGGTGAACAGGTTTTCCTTCACCGCCACGTCCACACCGAGGTTTTCATCCACTGCACGATAGACGGAACCCATTCCCCCTTGCCCGAGGATCTCAACAATGCGATATCTCTTATGTAATAATGCGCCGCGCTCGAGGGTCATGAATTAATAAATGCTCCCAGGAATAATGCCGTAGACTTGGCATTATAACAGACGGGCATCCTACATCTTGGGCTGCCTTACTAAATTGAAATGAAAAAATAACCAAGGTGCCCCTGCCGTCACCCAGAAGCCAACAAGCAAATAACGGACACAGCGAAGGAATAGCGCCCGAACGGTTTCACCATCCGGGAAGACCTGACCCAGCCCAAACCACAGGATAATGATGCCAATAAGCTCGATCGCATAGCGTAAAGCGCGTTTCTCGATTGGACCGTCCGTTTGGAAGCCGATCAGGAGAACAAGAAGCAGAGCCAGTCCCCACGCCCAGGGCTTATTCACGTGGGCTGCCATGATACCTGTAAAGGCAGATGAATTCTGTGCATGACCCGAAGGAATACCGAAGGTGCTTTCCTGCAAAAAGGACTCACCTGCGCGCTGACCCAGAGCGAGCGCGCGGCAGCAAATACTAACTTAGTGATGGCGTTAAATAATTACTCGTGGCAAGGGTGAAGGCAATACGCAGCCCTAATCCTCTGTCTACGCTCCGATATACCAAGGGCAAAATCAGGAAGGAGAATTTTTCATTCCCCAACGCTGTAAAAACAGCATTGGCAATTCCAGCCACCTGCCAGGGGCAGGATAAGCACAATCCAACTAATTTCGTTTCCAGGCAGAGTATCCATGTGGGATTCCTTTGAAAGGGTGTTGAATGCTAAGCTGAACGTTAGAGTTTATTGAAACTCAGAAAAATAGTTCCGTTTGCGTTATCATTTACAATTGTAGAAAAACCCCTCTCCAGGATTAGCTACTCTACTCCTTTTTATTGTACACTTACCCTCGAAAAATGGAAAAGCTACACGTACCGCAATCACGCTGGTGGGACTGGGCTGCCATCGGCTTGCTCTTTGTCCTCTTACAAACTGTTGCCTCTCGTCTTGTTGCCACGACCTGGACGCCGTTCCTGTATCTAATCCAGACCTTCACCTATCTGGGGTTTGTGATCGGCGCCGTGCTGGGATACAGTACCTTACAGCGCGGGGCAGTGCGCTGGCTGACCTTTATTTATATGGTGATTCTCCTGCCCCTGCAGTGGACGCTGGTTATCGACCAGAATGCCTCACTGGAGGAACAAATTGCCAGTGTTGGCGGACGATTATTTTTCTCTACTTCTGATTTCGTGGCGCGCCGCCCGGTTGAGGACCCTCTCTTTTTCGTTGCTCTAATGTCTATTGTGTTCTGGAGTATCAGCGTCTGGGCAAGCTTTGCGCTGGTACGGAACCAGAATTACCTTGGCGCTGTCCTGCCGGCTGCGATTGGCTTGATCATCATTCAAAACTACGATGGCGTCGCGGCAGGACGCCTGTGGTTCCTGGCATTCTTTGCCTTTATTGCCCTGCTGCTGCTGGGACGTATGCACTTTTTGCAGAATAAGCAATCCTGGCGGGAACGGCGTATTTTTCTTTCGCCAGACACCGGTGTAGACCTGACAAGCAGCCTAGCAGTCGCTGCCGGCTTGATCATCCTGGTCTCGTGGACAGTCCCGGCTTCCGTCTCCAGCATGAACGCTGCGGTGAAGACGTGGAACCGGGTCTCCAAACCCTGGCATGAGTTCACAGAAAGTATGAAGAACGCCGTCAGCGCTCTGGAATCGCCCAGCGGGAATAAGAACGGTGAGTTCTTTGGCTCAAACCTTGCCCTGGGACGTGGCTTCCCCCTCTCTGATCTGGTGATGTTCGAGGTGGAAACACCAGAGCTGCCCTTTGAAGAAAAACCGCCGCGCTATTACTGGCGCGGACGAACCTATGATCGCTTCCTGAATGGACAATGGTATACAAGCGGCACCGTCCGCGAGGAATATTCCCCCGCTGTGACAAATCCCTTTCAGGTGGATACGCAGGAAAAGACTCCGGCTCATTTCGTCTTCAATACCGGCAAGACCAACTTCTCCTTGCTCTACTCCCCCGCGCAACCAATCTGGATCAGCCGTCCCTGCGTAACGTTTGCCGTCCCG
>DATFHE010000259.1:0-7327 GCA_035248745.1 Anaerolineales bacterium
GCCGATCAGCGTGCTACAAAAACGGGACGAGAATTTCTCGTCCCGTTTGATCAAACTATTTCAGTACCACACCACTTCTGGCGGGGACTTTGAACTTCAGAAACCCATCTGCTACGGAGGTATCGGATGCCTGACCGAATACCACTTTTCCATGGTCTTTCCCATCATAGGTAACGTTTGCCTCCTGCACTGTATCGGATGCGTTCAACGCGATGACAAACGTATTGTCTTCAAGAGAGCGTGAAAATACATAAGTGCCATCGGTGGACCAGAGCCGCTTGAAATCTCCGCGGCGCAACGCCGGGTTTTGCTTGCGCAGCGCAACGACATCCTTTACATAGGAAAGCAAATCCTTGTCCCAGCGATCTTCTTCCCACGGGAAGGACTTGCGGCAGCCGGGGTCGTGTTCGCCGTCCAGCCCGATCTCGTCGCCGTAATAGATGCAGGGCGCGCCGGGATAGGCAAACATAAAGAGGAAAGCTAACTTCAACGAGTCCTTGTCTCCGCTGGCGCAGGAGAGGAAACGTGGCGTATCGTGGCTGTCGAGCAGGTTCATCTGTGACGAGGTGATGTCCGGTCGATACAGTCGCAGGTTGTGGTCGATGCGGTTGGCAAACTCGTAGGCGTCGATGGACTGGCGAATGCCGTGATAGTTTGCCTGCTGGTGCAGCACCCGCAGGTCGAGATGCTCCCCGGAGAAGAATGCCAGAACCGGTTTGGTGATGTCGTAATTCATGATCGCATCAAACTGATCGCCCTGCAGCCAGCGCTGTGACTCGTGCCAGATCTCGCCCACGATATAAGCGTCCGGATTGACCGCGCGAACGCGGGTGCGGAATTCCTGCCAGAACGAATCATCGTCGATCTCGGTCGGGACGTCCAGCCGCCAGCCATCGATGCCCTGCCGAACCCAGTGCTCTGCGACGCCGAAGAGGAACTCGCGCACCGCCGGTACATTAGTATTGAATTTTGGCAGAGCCGGCAAATTCCACCAGCCGCGATAGCCGATGGCGGTGAGACTGTCTTCGTGCTGCAAAAGCCTTTGTTCGTGGGCAGAGGGGTAGGCTCCCCAATGCTTTCTCCCTTTCAGGCGATCGGGGTCAAAATAAAACCAGTCCTTGTAAGGAGAGCCGTCGCCGCATTCGAGCACGTGATGGAACTGCCAGAAACCGCGCGAGGCATGATTGAAGACGCCATCCAGAATCACGCGAATCTTGTGTTGGTGCGCTTTCTCGAGCAATTCCGTGAAAGCATCGTTACCACCGAGCAACGGGTCAACGTTGTAATAATCATAGGCATGGTAGCGATGATTCGATGCGGAGGAAAAGATCGGGTTGAGGTAGATCGCCGTGATTCCGAGATCTTTCAGATAATCCAGCTTTTCTATGATCCCGTATAAGTCACCACCCTTGAATCCGTGCCCGGTGGGGGGTGAATCCCAGGGCTCGAACGGCAGGTTCCCGGCGGGATTACGCGCGCTCTTTGCGAAACGGTCCGGAAAAATTTGATAGAAAATTGCATCCTGTACCCAGTCTGGTGTGGTCATGGAGAAACCTCGTTATAAGATGATGTAGGACAAGACATATCCTGTCCTACATGAGTTACGATTCTACTGTATTTCACGTGCGGGAAAACTAAGAAGGGTGCCGTATCACCTTCATTCGTGGATCGAACCGAACATCATCCGGTCGAGCAGGGTGCGCTGAAAGATCAGAAAGATGATCACGACTGGAATGGACATGATAATTGCCAGCGAGCCAAGCGAGCTCCATGGCTGCGCGCCGCTGGAATATTGGGTCTGCACGATGGCATAGATTGACATAGCAAGCGTAACGTTATCCGCCTTGTCGACAAACAGCCAGCCAAGGGCGAATTCCGAGTATGCCATCAGGAAAGCGATCAGCCCTGCAATGGCGACGGAGGGGAGCGCCAGCGGCAGGGTGATGAAGAGGAACGATTTCAGGTCATTCGCACCGTCAAGGAAGGCGGCTTCCTCTACCTCCCTGGGGACAGACTGGAAGGCGGCGCGCATATTCCAGATGCAGAACGGCATGGCAAACGCAGCGTAGACAATCACCAGCCCCAGGAGCGTGGTGCGAATCTGCATCAACCCGAGCAGGATGTATAGCGGCGTCATAAACGCGACGGGCGGCAGCACGGCCGTCAGCAGAATCGCAAACAGTCCCGTTTGGCGACCCGGGAAGCGGAAGCGCGCGAAAGCATACGCCAGGCTCATCCCCAGCACCATCGCGATCAATGCTGCGCCGAATGAGATTAAGAGGCTATTCTTAAGTAGAGTCAGGAAATCTACGGTTTGATAGGGCCGATCCAACACCTGCAAAAACGGCTCAAGGGACCAGACCTTGGGAAAGAGGCGGAATTCCGTGGGGCGACCTCTCAAGGAGCCGTCGAAGGCTAAGCGCACCATCCCCCAGATCGGAAGGATCACGAAGAAGCCAACCGCGATCAACGCCAGTTGTGTGCCCAGCTGACGAATGGAGGACATTTTACGCATACGTCACTCCTTTGCCTGCCCCGGTCCAGCGGTTGAAGAGAAGCACGAAAACCATCAGGATAATGACAGTGATTACATTGATTACTGCTGAAACGGCAAATTGTCCGCCGGACACTCCACCAAAGCCACTGTTCGGGTTGAAGATGTTGTACGAAAGAGTTGCCAGCGTGGCATCCTGGTAGAAAAATGCTTGGAAGAGATAGAACTGGTTGAAGGCAAAGATGCCGCGCACGATCAACGCCGGTATCAGGAGAGGCATCAGCAGGGGTAACGTGACGTGTCGGAACGTTTGCCAGGCGCTGGCTCCGTCCATGGCAGAAGCATCGAACACGTCCTGCGGAATCAGCTTAAGCCCCGCACTTGCTGCGAACATCATGAGCGGAAAGCCATACCAGAGAGCTGGTACAAGAAATGCGAGCAGCCACAGGCTTGGGCTATCTGCCAAGCCCTGGCTGATGATTCCAAAGACGGATTCCGCTCCATATTTTGCTGCTGCCAGATCAAGCCAGCCCCAGTCCGTGATAAAGATGTTGAGCCACATCTGCGCGCCGATCAACTCCGGAACGGCCCACGGCAGGATGAATAATGCCTGCCAGAATTTTCCCAACCGGACCCCGCGCTGCCAGAGCAGGAGCGCAATACCCAGCCCGAGCGCACATTGCAGCAGAACGGAGAGCACGGTCCACATCACATTGAAGAAGATAATGCCACTACGCGCGAGAAAATCCATCACGGGTGGATAGGAATTCAGACCGGTGAAATTAACTCTATTGGAGCGGGCATTGATATCGAAGTCCTGAGGTGGCTGCTCCCCTGCCATTCCTCCTAAGATGGCGCGGGAGAGACCGCCGTTGAATCCATCGCGCAGGGAGGCTGTGTTGAAGTCTGTCATGGACATGCCGATTTGAAAGATCAATGGGATAAGCGTAAGCAGAGTAAAAGCGATCAAGCCAGGGACAAGCCACGGCAAGGCACGCAGCTTTTCCTTCCTTTTATAGATCGTCCTGAATTTGGGTGTGCGCCACCACGCGAGAACTTCCTGCCAGATCACTAAAACACCTTCCGCGGCAGCCAGCGACAGGGGGACAGTCAATACAAGAATGTACTGTGGCCATTTGGTTGGCCAGACGAGGAGAAAGAGCATCGCGATAGAGAGCCACAGCACATACAGGCGTTCCTTTGTCCAGAGCCGCTTCAAGCCAACGAGGGCGAACAGCGTGATGATCAGATCAAAAGGGAAAGGGAAAACTCCTTCGTGCCACCAATACGGTGAAAAAAATAGCCAGTAAAACGGCTGCCAGGCCGGGAAGGAGGCATCTTCCACCTCTGCGGCGCTGGCGGCATACCCCGCATGGTAGAAAACAGACTCTCTTATCCTGCCGATTGGGTCGGGCCAAAGATAAGGGTTTAGCGCGAAGAAAACAACAACCCCCAGCAAACCCCAGAGTACGGTATTCCGCAGAAAGACTCTGGTGGAAGTCTCTTCTTTTGCATCCAAATACCAATCCACCAGGATCGCGATTGCGACTACACCATACAAATATTTCGAAGCGGCCGTCAGACCAAGGAAAACGGCGGAAGCCATAAGCCAGGCATTTACTCTTGAGCTTTTCGCCTTTTTCCACTGCAGGTATGTCAATGCCATCAGAAAGCTCGTCAGCGCGGGAAATGCCTCGAGCATGATCTGGGACACATACTTAATTGTGAAGGTATGAAACGCGAGAAAGACGCCCGCAAGCGGATTCACCAGAGCCAGCAGCAGGACCGTCAAGGTGCCGAAGATCGTGTTGAGCGTACGTGCAGGCCGGACCAGGTCACGTGGTAAATATCGATTCGGTTCTGCGGTTGTCGCGGCATCCGGGACAAGTGGTTTTTCGGGTGCGGAGAGAATGCTTAAGCCAACGATGATCTTTGCCAGCGGGGGATGTTCGGGGCGATAATTTGTATCGAGAAAACCGCGCCAGTCCGAGGTGCGGATCAGGTGCGCAAATTCCTGCCCGGCACGCAGGTAATCATCTTCATCAAAGTCGATACTTAACGTTTTGGCTGCATGTGAACGGAAGTTATATGCGATACCGACGGCAAGCAAAACCACAAGAAAGTAAAGAAGTGTTCGGGCGGATTTATTCATGTTTCAGGGGAGTATAATTCGGTTTCTCTCTAGGAAGTTCCAATGGAAACCGATCCCACCAGCTTAGACCCTGAATTAAGGTATGCAAAATTCTTTGCCATTGCCTCGCCCGCCCTGGGACTCCTTAGCTTATGTACAGCCATTATTCCGATCTGCGGGGGAGTCCTGAGCGTACTGGGTATTATTCTGGGGTTTGCGAGCTTGAAAACAGAGCATAGCAGGAGCGCTATTGCCGGTGTTGCAATTTCCATATTAGGTCTGTTGATCACGATTACATACGCTTTGTTTCTATATTTCTTCAAGAGTTAATCGAGTTGAAAAATATAAGATTGGTAGGGGAGCAATTCACTCAGCGGTTTATACCCACTGAATTTCCCGCCTGAAATTGTTACAGGTGTTGGCTCGGCTGCACCCAATAGAGAGACAGGTGTGACAGTGCCGCCCAAGAGCAGGCTTTCGTTCAAGCTCAGTTGATAGTCGGAGATAGGTATTCCCTTTAGATTAACGAGCACCAGGATCGTTTGGCTGTCAGAACTTCGCAAAACGGCATAGATGCCAGAGTTGTCTGTTTCCAGCAAATACATTGCCGGGCTATACAATGCCTCGTTTTCCGTGCGAAGCTTGATCAATGCGCGGTAGTGGTTGAGCAATGAACCGGGATCTTCATCCTGCATAGCCACATTGACTTGTTCAAAATCTGCTGCGGGTGCACGCCAGGGGACACCTGTCGTAAACCCTGCATTTGCTTCTGACGTCCATTGCATTGGCAGGCGGATATCCTCGTCGGGTTTTTGTCCCTGCTGACCAATTTCTTCACCATAATAAATATAAGGTGTGCCGGGAGAGGTCAGCAGCAACGTCGCTGCGGTTTTGGCTTTACCGAGATCCCCGTTGAAAACAGACATGGCGCGATTCTGATCGTGATTGGTCAGGAATGTGGCGAAGTTGAAATCGGGCATATCCTGTTGTGCAAATTTGATGGCACTGGTCACCCCTGAGTTCGCGCCGCCGTTGACGCTGTTGACAAACCCTGTGGATATTTCGAAGTTGAAGATCTGATCGAGCTGATCGCCTGTATAAGATTTGACGATGGATGCTCCCGCGCCGAATACTTCACCGATTGCATATGCCTGGGGATTTTGCTCTTTGTATGCGATGAAAAAATCCTTGTACCATTCATGTGTGGCAGGAGTATTTTCACGTATGTCGCCATCTTCGATCAGGTGTTTCGCCGCATCCACGCGAAAGCCATCCACGCCAACCTCGTTGAGCCAGTAATCGGTTATTTTGAGCATATCCGCCGTGACGTCAGGGTTGAGATAGTTCAGGTCGGGCATGCATTCGCAGAAGAACGCGTAGTAGATGCCATTTTGTCCCTGATGCCAGCCATTTCCACCATCCTGTGACCAAACATAATAATCGCGATACTTCGATTCGGGATTGCTGTTCGCATCCTGAAACCAGGGATGTTGAGTCGAGGTATGGTTGAGAACAAGGTCAATGATGATATGAATATCTCGGTTGTGGGACTCTTCAAGAAGATGTTTGAAGTCCTCCATCGTCCCATACTCGGAGTTGACGGCATAATAATTGATCACGTCATAGCCGTGATAGGAAGGAGATGGGTGAATCGGCATGAGCCAAATGGCGTTGACTCCTAATTCCTGCAGGTAATCCAGCTTCTCGGTGATGCCATTGAAATCCCCAATCCCATTTCCATCTGTGTCGTAAAAACTGCGGACGAAGATCTCGTAAAACACTGCTTCACGCCACCAGGGGAGCGATGTGATTTCCGGAGTTGGGGAAAGTGTGGGAGGCTGCGAAGTGGTCGAAACGGGAGTCAACGTCTGCGTTGCGGGAAGGCAGGCGCTCAGGATAATGATGAAGAAACTAATGAAAATCCGCTTGACCATAATGATCTATAGAAAAATCTTTCCTCTTTCTTCTGTAGCAGAGAAGAAAGAGGAAAGAAAATTGACCCATGAATAGGGGTTAGCCTGATTAACCCTTCACACCGCCGGCAGTTAATCCGCTAACAATTTGTCTTTGCAGGGCAATGTAGATGATCGCGACTGGCAGTGCAACGATGATAGACATTGCCGCAAAACGATTCCATGGAATGCTATTGGCGTATTGACCGGTCATGTTGTAGAGGGTCATAGCGAGAGTGTAGTTTTCCGGCTTGGTGAGGAAGAGCCACGGCAAGGCAAATTCCTGCCAGTGACCGATGAAACCCAGGAAGAATGTGACGGTCAGTTGCGGCATAGCAAGCGGCAGGACAATCCGCCAGAAAATCTGATTGGAATCGGCGCCATCGATCATCGCGGCTTCCTCCAATTCCTTCGGGATCGTATCAAGGTAACCTTTGAGATTCCACACGGCAAAAGGCAGCGCGCCCGCGATCATGGCAAGCCCAACGCCCAGGAGAGAGTCACGCAGGTTAAACGTCACTTTGCCAAGTCCCTCGGCACAGGACATAAAGGGAGAAAGGGCGGTTATCCCATCGCCGCAGTCTGCAATACGAAAACTATTCATCAACAGGTAGAGCGGCGTGGCAAGGCCGATCGTCGGCATGAGCAGTGGGATGAAAATCAATACCATCAACACCTGGCGCATGCTGAATTTGAAACGTGAAAACGCATAAGATGCCGTAACTGCTACCAGCAAGGCGGCGAGTCCCA
>DATFHE010000260.1:0-3407 GCA_035248745.1 Anaerolineales bacterium
TGTAACTTTGTGTCCTTCGTGTTTAGATCACAGGATTGCCGTGATGACTGAAACGACAACTGAAACGCTGTACTGCTACGTTCACCCGACCCGCGAGACTGCTTTGCGCTGCAACAACTGCAACCGCCCGATCTGCGCGGCGTGCGCGGTCCGCACACCCATCGGGTATCGCTGCCGGGAGTGTGTCAAGGGGCAACAAAAAGCGTTCGATACATCGGAGTGGTATGACTATATTACAGGCTTTGTCGTGGCGGCGGTGCTGTCCCTGGTCGCATCCTTCCTGGTCACGTTTATTGGCGGCATCGGTTTCTTTGGCTGGTTCCTGATCGCGGCGGGCGCGCCGAGCGCGGCGGTGGCGATTGCCGAAAGTGTGCGTTTGGTCACGCGCAAACGCCGTTCGCGACCACTCTTTATGACAGTTGTGGCGGGGGTTGTGATCGGCGCGCTGCCGATTATTCTTGCGCAACTTGTGTTTTCCCGGAGCCTGTTTGGTATCGTGTTTCAAATCATCTATCTTGTGATCGCTGTCCCGGTTGTTTACTCTCGACTATCTGGAATCCAATTGTTCAGATAACCTTTACATGATCTAAAAGGACCTATGCTTACAGAACTTCGTATCCATAATTTTGCGATTATCGACCAGCTCGACCTGCGTTTTGGGACCGGGCTGATCATCCTGACCGGCGAGACCGGCGCAGGCAAATCCATCATCCTCGATGCGGTCGTCATGCTCATTGGCGGCAAAGCCGACACCACCTTCGTTCGCACCGATTCCGACGCCGCGTTCGTGGAGGGCGTGTTCCATCTCAAGGGGCCTGAAAAAGAGGCGGTGCATTCTATATTGCAGCGTGAAGAATTGATGGACGATCCCAACTATGTGGTGCTGATGCGGGAGATCCGCAAAGAAGGCCGTAGTGTGGCGCGGGTTAACGGAAGAAGCGTGAATGTTTCTCTGTTAAGAGAGTTGGGTGCCTTGTTGATCGATATCCATGGACAGGCAGAGCATCTGTCGCTGTTAGACCCGCGTGCCCACCTTGGACTCCTCGACCGTTACGCAGAAGTGGCGCGCCCCCTGACGGAGTATCGCCAAACCTATCACGCGCTGTTGAGCCTGCGCCGTGAGTTGAACGACCTTCGAAAAGCGCAGGCAGACGCCGAGCGCCGCGTGGATATGCTCACCTATCAAGTGGAAGAAATCGAATCAGCGCGCCTGAAACCTGGCGAGGAGGAAGAGCTGCGCAAGGAACGTGATCGGCTGGCGAACGCCGAATCCCTTTCTCGCAATGCCCAGGAGGCACTGGCAGTTCTGGAAGAAGGCTCGCCAGAAACGCCTGCCGCAACCGACCTCGTAGGGCAAGCCACGCAGGCATTATCGGCGCTTGCCAAGATCGACTCCGCCCAGCATGAATTGGCAAATCAGGCAGAGTTGCTGCTCGATACCATGTCTGATCTGATCCATAGCCTACGCGATTATCTGGAAGAGATCGAGTTCAATCCCAAGCGTCTCGACGATGTGGAGGAACGGCTGGATCTCATCCACTCCCTGACGCGTAAGTATGGCGGCAGTATTCCGGCGGTCATTGCCTATGGGACGGAAACGCGCAGACAGTTGGAAACCATCACAACGGCAGGAGAGCGGATCGAGGAACTCGAAGCGCAGGAAGCCAGGCTGCTTGAAAAACTTGCCAAACAGGGTAACCTGCTGAGCGAGAAGCGCAAGTCCGCAGCGGTAGAACTTGGCAATGGAATTGAAGCGGAGCTTGACGATCTGAGAATGCAAGCCGCAAAGTTTGGCGTGGACTTCCAGACGAAACCGGACCCGAACGGTGCACCGATTGAAAACGGTACGCGCATCTCCTTCGATCAAAACGGGTTTGACAAAATCGAATTCCTGATTGCGCCTAACCCAGGCGAAGGACTCAAACCGCTTGCAAAGATCGCCTCCGGTGGCGAGACTTCGCGTCTGATGCTGGGCTTGAAAAACGTCCTCGCCCGCGCCGACGAAGTGCCATCCCTGATCTTCGACGAGATCGACCAGGGCATTGGCGGGCGCGTCGGTATGGTGGTGGGACAAAAACTGTGGAATCTTTCTCGAATGCACCAGGTCTTCTGCGTAACGCATCTCCCGCAACTGGCGGCATTTGGCGATGAACACTATCAGGTGCAAAAACTGATCGAGGGTAACCGCACGCTGACGCGCGTCGAGCGCCTCGATGGCGAACCGCGCCTGCTTGAGCTTTCGCAGATGCTTGGCGAAGTGGGCGAGGGGACTCTCCGATCCGCGCATGAGTTGATGCAAGTAGCGCGGCAGATGATCCAGACTCAGTAGAGCGAGTTGGCTGCGAAGAGTAGTCTGGTAAGGGTAACCTGCTCTACCTGGTGTTTCTTAAGAAGTAAGTCGGGCTACCAGCCCGACTTTTTAGAATGAATAGTATGGCGGTTTCCCAACCCGCCCTACGTTTGTAGACTCAGGCGCGGGGTGTTTTCAACGGCGGGAGTTTATTGCCTTCCCCCACCTTTTTCACTTCCACCCAGATAGACTGTGATAATTCATACCCGATGATATGGTCCTGCGGTTTCATTTGAAGCCGCAGCGGACCCTTGAACGGCGCGCAACTCAGCAGGTGAAAGGGTGTATCGGGAATGAGCCCAAGTTCTGCAATGTAGTGTAATTCTTCCATGTTGTGCGTGCGGACGCGGCTGACCACGCAGTCGGAGCCGGAGGGGACATCCACCAGAGGCATATCCTCGATCTTGGGCATGACCCCATCTTTGCTCGGTATCGGTTCCCCGTGCGGGCAGCGCGTGGGATGCCCTGCCAGCTGATCCATACGGTCCTCGATCTCGTCATTGACCCCTCGCTCAAACACATCCGAAAGCTCGTGGGCAGAAGCCCAGTCATAGTTCATCACTTTGACGAGGAATACCTCCGTGAGACGGTGACGGCGCAGCGCAGGCATGGCAATGTTCTCCCCGGCAGGGGTGAGGCGCACGCCGCGGTAGGGCTCG
This sequence comes from Anaerolineales bacterium, assembly GCA_035248745.1. Classification (GTDB taxonomy): domain Bacteria; phylum Chloroflexota; class Anaerolineae; order Anaerolineales; family Villigracilaceae; genus Defluviilinea. Next base: position 3,010 of record DATFHE010000260.1, read on the forward strand.
TGAACAAGGTATCCATTTTTATTCAGGCGCTTCACCATTGTGGAGATCGCCTGGGCAGACGAGTCAATATGGGAGCTTAAAAGAGAAAGCGAAACCTGTTCATGGTCCTGTTGCAGGCGGTAAATTTCTGCGGCATAACGCCGCATCGCAGGGCTGGCAATCATAAAAGTGGTTCAAACTCCAAAAGTATCAACCAAGTTGAAAATTGGTTGCAATAGGATTTAGATAAAATTTAATACAAATATCTAGATTATTCCGATTGTGAAAATTATACTATACGCTGCTTAAGCCAGATAATTTTGAGATAGATTATCAGGGTATGCTCATATTTTCACTTGAAGGAGAACCTGTATGGTTCAGACGAGAACGATTTTCTTTACAATACTGATTCTTACCCT
>DATFHE010000261.1:0-8476 GCA_035248745.1 Anaerolineales bacterium
TTTAAGTGACGATTTTTCATCTTCGCAATGGGGTACCGGTACGGATGCAGACAGTTCTGTGGAATATGCCAATAGTGCGTTGCAGATGATTGTATACACAACAAATTATTTTGTGTGGAGCACGCCCAACGATCAAGATTATCAAAACACGCATATGGAAGTGAAAGTCAACAATAACGGCACTGATTCCACGACCGCTTTCGGCATCATGTGCAACCAGCAGTCCACGTCCAGCAATTTCTATTATGTAGCCATGACGCCCGCCGGAGAATACGCGATCGCCAAGGCAGCCGAAGGGCAGGAGGATCTATTCCTCACAAACAATGATGCCTGGGCATCCTCTGAGCTGATCGCCAGAGATGCTTCTTCCTATATCGTCGGCATGGATTGCGGCAATGGTTCAATCACTTTGTACGTGGATGGTCAGCAAATTGCTTCCGTAGCAGATGCGTCGTACGTCGATGGCGGTGTTGCCGTCTTCACCTGGAGTGGAGAGGATGCAACTACAACAGATGTGTCGTTTGACGATTTCCTGATGACGGAACTTCCGTAATACTGCTTTATTCCATTAAAGTTTCACCGGAGACAACATGAAAACTAAAGTTTCAAATCCTTTGCTGGGAGTTGCCATGCTTGTGCTGGCAGCACTGGCGTGTAGCGTACCTGGCAGCGGGGCGCTCCTGGAAGATAATTTTTCAGGGAGTGGTTCCTGGGGGATAGGCACGGATGCGGATAGCTCTGTGGAATATGGGAACGAAATGCTGAATTTCGTGGTCAATAAGGATCTGTATTTTGTGTGGAGCACACCCAACGGGGAAGACTATGAAAATATCCACATGGAGGTGACTGCCAACAACAAATCCACAGACTCAGCTGCTGCGTTTGGGCTCATCTGCAATTTAGCGATCACCAATACCTCTTACTATTTTGCCATTACAGGGGCAGGAGAATATGCAATCGGCAGGTATACACTCACGGGCGATACCCTCCTGACAAATGATGGGCAGTGGGGCACATCAAGCCTGATCGCAGCAGATGCCCCTTCCTATCGTATCGGCGCGGATTGCGGCAACAACACGCTCACGCTTTATGTGGACGGACAGCAAATTGATTCGGTTAGCGATTCCACCTACACCTCAGGAAATGTTGGTGTATTTGCCTGGAGCGGGGAAGAACTCAATGGCACGAATGTTTCTTTCGACGACTTTGTATTAACAAAGCTGCCCTAAAATCGTCTACTTCTTAATCCTGCATTCCCGATGGAATGCAGGATTTTTTAATTCCACCACCGAAAATCTGTGCTATGATTCAACCGACATGGATCGCCGCAGACTACTCTCATACCTGTTTATAAATGTGCTTGTGTCTGCCTGTGTCACCGGCGCGATCCTGTTCTGGTACCACCAGAATTATCGTTCGGTCAATCAATCTTCGCTTCAACCGGCTGCGCCCTTGGTCAATCAGAATTTGTCTGCTCCGCAAGCCACGCTAGACCCAGAAGTAGATATACCCGTCGAGATCGTTAGTGTCATTGGCGCAGGAACGTTGAGCGCCGAGTGGGTTGTGGTGAGCTACACGGGTGAGGACCAGATCAACCTGGCAAACTGGGAGCTCCGAGATGAAGACAAGAATGTCTTCATCTTCCCGCAATTGGTCCTTCATTCAAACGGCGCTGTGCAGATCCACACGACTTCCGGGACGAACACCGTGATCGATCTCTATTGGGCAAAAAGCGATCCTGTGTGGCAATCCGGTGAAGAAGCGCAATTGTTCGACTCAAATGGAAATGTGCGTGCGAAGTATAAAGTGCCGTAAGTAACCTCGGTGGCTGACTAGTCTTACATGATTTTCACGAATGTACATTGTCACACTATACTACTGTGATGTCAGAACCACCTCTAACAAGTAAACACAAATGACTCAAGCACTCTACAGAAAATACCGGCCAAAAGAATGGGACGAAGTCGTGGGGCAGGATCACGTAGTCAGGACTCTCAAGAATGCTATCGCGGCAGACCGCGTCGCGCACGCCTATCTCTTTGCCGGTTCGCGTGGGACAGGCAAGACCACGCTCGCGCGTCTTCTGGCGAAATCGGTCAATTGCCTGAATCCGGACCCGGCAAAGCACCCCGACAACGAGTGTGAGAATTGCAAAGCAGTCAACGAGAATCGCTTTATGGACTTGATCGAGATCGATGCCGCCTCCAACACCAGCGTGGATGATGTCCGTGACCTGCGCGACAAGATCAACTTCTCCCCTTCGCAAGGCAAATACAAGATTTACATCATTGATGAAGTTCATATGCTTTCGACTGCGGCATTCAATGCGCTTCTCAAAACGCTCGAGGAGCCGCCACCTCATGCTATTTTCGTTCTAGCTACAACCGAGATACATAAAATCCCTGCGACCGTATTGTCGCGTTGTCAGCGTCATGAGTTCCGCCGCGTCCCGGTAGATGAGATTGTTGCCAACCTCAAGAAGATTGCCAAGGCTGAAAACATCCAGGCGGATGACGATGCGCTGATTCAGATCGCGCGCCAGTCTGCGGGCGGCATGCGAGATGCGCAGTCCCTGCTCGATCAACTTTCTTCAATGGGTGAGAAGATCACTCTGGCGCTTGCGCAGACGGTACTGGGAACTGCTACAAGCCAAACTGTGCTGGACATTGTCTCTTCCGTGATGGATCACGATCCCGCGCAGGGGCTGGAGACTATCCACAAAGCGCTTGATGCTGGCGCCGATCCGCGCTCGCTAGCACGTCAAGTTGTTGAATATTTACGAGGCTTGATGCTTATTCAAATGGGCAATGTCAGCCAGGTCGAAGCGACTGCGGATGTCAAGAAGCAGATGCACTCACACGCGCGTTCCTTTTCGACAAGCGATGTCCTGCGCATGATGAAAGCCTTTAATAATGCTGCCACGGATTTGCGTGGCGGCTGGCAGCCTTCCCTGAGTCTGGAACTCGCCCTGGCAGAAGTCTTGGATGCGCCGAATGAACCGGCACCGCGTCCATCTGCCCCCTCAGTTTCATCTACCGCGGTGACAGAGCGTCCGCAGCCTCAGCCGACTCCCGTTCCCCAGTCGGAAGCTTCCCGTAAGCCTGCGCCCAGGGATGAAGGCTCAAACGATGAAATCGATCTTGCCGTCGATTACGAACCCGAGCGATCGCGTCCTGTGGAAAAGTCAGCTGTCAGCGCAGGTGATATTATCAAAGCCTGGAAGCACTTATCTGGATCGTTACCAAAAGCACAGGCAAATCTTTCCGCGTTGCTGAACTCTGTCAAGATGATCGATGTCCAGGGCAAAACATTGATCTTAGGCTTGGCAAGCGATGTGCTGGTCTCGAAAATTGACAAGCCAGACCAGATCGAAGCGATACAAAAATTGATCCAGGATCAGTTTAGTGTTGAAATGGATATCCGCTGTGTGGTAACCACAGCCAAAGGGAAAATACCACCAAACGTTTCACAGGATGGAATGGTCGCCGCTGCTATCCAGCATGGTGGCCAGATCGTAGATATGTAGAGAAGCGATATTCGAATGTCGAATGTCTAAGACCGTTTATCGAGGTGTTTTATGGCAAAAGGATTTAACAAAGGTCCGCAAATGGGAGGTGGGGGAATGATGGCACAGTTACAAAAAATGCAGCAGCAGTTGGCAGATACACAAGCCAAGCTTGCTGAGGAAACGGTGACCGCCACAGCAGGTGGTGGCGCAATTAAGGTTGTCATGACTGGCGACCAGAAATGCCAGTCTGTCGAGATCAACCCTGATCTCCTGAAAGATACAGATGCTGAAATGTTGCAAGATTTGGTTCTGTCAGCCGTCAACATGGCGCTCGACCAATCTCGTGAACTGGCTGCGCAGAGATTAGGCCCTCTGGCAGGTGGCCTGCCCTTTTAAAAATGTGTAAACCTTGTTAATTTAATCAACTTAACTTCGCTTGAGCATATTAATACTTACATGAAAAGGATACCTAAATAACATATGCTTTTACCTGAATCTTTACAGTCCCTGATTAACGCCCTGGAGCGCTTGCCGGGAATTGGTCCCAAGTCCGCTTCACGGCTGGCGTTCTATTTCCTGCGCGCGCCCGAAGAAATCTCTCAAGACCTGGCATCTGCATTGGCAAACTTGAAAGCCAATACAACTCTTTGTCAGGAATGTTTCAACATCACCGAAGCAGGGCGCGAGCGCTGTGAAATCTGCGAGTCTTCCCAGCGCGACGGAGGACTGGTCTGCGTTGTGGAAGAAGCATTGGATGTATTGGCGTTGGAACGCACAGGTGGGTATCGCGGCAAATATCATGTATTGCAGGGAGTCTTATCTCCAATAGAGGGTATCGGACCAGATGACTTAAAAATCAAACAGTTGATTGGACGTGTCAGTAAAGGCGAAATCAAAGAAGTGATCCTGGCGACCAATCCCAGCATGGAAGGCGATGCAACTGCGCTTTATTTGCAGCAACACCTGGAACCCCTTGGCGTACGAGTTACGCGCCTCGCACGAGGATTGCCCGTCGGCGGGGATCTCGAATATGCAGATCAGAATACATTGTTGCGAGCATTAGCGGGCAGGCAGGAAATGAATTGAAAGTAATCGCCCGAAAGGGCGGTTATTTCTTTCGCACCGCCTTCAGTACATCATCAAGATGGGGCGTGCTGCTTGCATTCTTGAAGTTTGCCATCCTGGAATAAACTTCGGCGGCAGCTACGTAAAACCCATCAGGCACTCCAGCCGCGTTAAGTGTGGATGCAATCTCTTTCATCTCTCCCTCAAACCGCCACGCCTTGGCCGTGACACGTTCTACTCTTTGAGTTACCTGTTCTGAAAAGCCTTGTTCATCCATATCCCATTGCTGATAAAGTTCATTCCGTACGTCCAGTGCTTCTGCTGCGGCAAGAATGGCAGAAAGAAGAGCAGTCGTCCCTTTTGTATACGCTGCATAGCACATCTTCAATGCCGATGCTTTTCCGATTTCATTCCCGATGATTTTTGATTCCAGTGGTCCGTTGGAAAACCAAGACGCGACTTCATAAGCGTATTCGCCAGACAGATATAGCCAGGTTTCCCCGCGTGCCTGTGCAGGTCCGCCAATAATCCCACCGTCTACAAACTGAATATCATTGGCTTGCATCATCTTTCCCATCCTAATGACACGCTGAGGAGAGATCGCATTGGCATCCAAATACAAACCCTTAAATCCTACGTTGGTCACAGTTTGGGCAACCTGTTCGGCTGCATGAGGAGGGCACACGCTGATGATGGCTTCACAAGTCTGACAGAATTCAACGGGTGATTGGACTTCTATGAGATGATAGTGTTGCGCGCGAGTTCTTGTTTTGTCACTGCGACTCTCAGATAACCAATACACTTGATAACCGTTATTGATTGCCGAAGCCGCGATTGAAACACCCATTTCACCAGGATGCAGGACACCGATTTTTTTCATAGTTGCTCCTTTTTTCTCAACATTCAAGCAGGCATAATCAATATAAATTTTAACAAATTTCATAGATGGTATTGATGACCATCTAACAGATGATGTGATATTATCTCGCTGTTCCCATAAGGAACAAAGCAAATAAAAGTTCACTGTTTGACCATCATGCATAAAAACGAAAACGTGATTTTTTAAGGTTGAATTTCCAAAAAGCCTTGACATACATTACAAAGCGCATATAATACCGTCCGCAGTACGTTCTACAAACGAACAGCGCGAAAGTGGCAGTCACAATGTGACCGATATGCATGAAAACGAAAATGCGATTTTCAAGTGAGTTGTCTTACAACCCTTGACAAATAGAGCAAAGTGCATATAATAACCATTCGCTAGTACATTCACAAGATCTCGTCCCCTGACAGATCGTTGAAAACTGAGAAGTCTCTAGTCAGAGACACAAGCCTGTGGGTTTTGCAGTCTGACGAGCCGATGTCGAAAGACAATTGACATCGGTGTTTTCGTCTGTTGATGTCTTGACAGGCCAAGGCGGCTCGTGTAAAATCCAGCCCGCTTTGTTATCCGAACTTTAACAACTGAATAGTGATAGGAAGCAACAACTCTGTCGAATCCAGTATATAAAACCGTAAACTTAACACTCGCAAGAGTGAAAAATTTTTTGCGGAGAGTTTGATCCTGGCTCAGGATGAACGCTGGCGGCGTGCCTAATACATGCAAGTCGAACGAGGTGCTTTTGTAGCAATACGAGAGTATCCTAGTGGCGAACGGGTGAGTAACGCGTTGGTGACCTACCCCAAAGTGTGGGATAACAGTCCGAAAGGATTGCTAATACCGCATGTGGTTATTGGATTTAGAAACCGGTAACTAAAGGAGCAATTCGCTTTGGGAGGGACCTGCGTCCCATCAGCTAGTTGGTGAGGTAACGGCTCACCAAGGCGACGACGGGTAGGGGACCTGAGAGGGTGGCCCCCCACAATGGAACTGAAACACGGTCCATACACCTACGGGTGGCAGCAGTAGGGAATATTGCTCAATGGGCGAAAGCCTGAAGCAGCAACGCCGCGTGTGTGATGAAGGCCTTCGGGTCGTAAAGCACTTTTCTGGGAGATGAGAAAGGACAGTATCCCAGGAATAAGTCTCGGCTAACTACGTGCCAGCAGCCGCGGTAAAACGTAGGAGGCAAGCGTTATCCGGATTCACTGGGCGTAAAGCGCGTGCAGGTGGCGCGGTAAGTTGGGTGTGAAATCTCCCGGCTCAACTGGGAGAGGTCATTCAATACTACCGTGCTTGAGAGCAGAAGAGGAAGATGGAATTCCCGGTGTAGTGGTGAAATGCGTAGATATCGGGAGGAACACCAGTGGCGAAGGCGATCTTCTGGTCTGTTTCTGACACTCAGACGCGACAGCTAGGGTAGTAAACGGGATTAGAGACCCCGGTAATCCTAGCCGTAAACGATGTGAACTTGGCGTTGGTGGGTTAAACTCCATCAGTGCCGTAGCAAACGCGATAAGTTCACCGCCTGGGGACTACGGCCGCAAGGTTAAAACTCAAAGGAATTGACGGGGGCCCGCACAAGCAGCGGAGCGTGTGGTTTAATTCGATGCTACACGAAGAACCTTACCCAGGCTTGACATACAGGTGGTAGGGATCCGAAAGGTGACCGACCCGCAAGGGAGCCTGTACAGGTGTTGCATGGCTGTCGTCAGCTCGTGTCGTGAGATGTTCGGTTAAGTCCGCTAACGAGCGCAACCCTCGCTGCGTGTTACAAGTGTCACGCAGGACCGCCGGTATTAAGCCGGAGGAAGGTGGGGATGACGTCAAGTCAGCATGGCCTTTATGCCTGGGGCTACACACACGCTACAATGGGCAGTACAATGGGTTGCTAAGCCGCGAGGTGGAGCCAATCCCCCAAAACTGTCCTCAGTTCAGATTGCAGGCTGCAACTCGCCTGCATGAAGCCGGAGTTGCTAGTAAACGCGCGTCAGCTATAGTGCGTTGAATACGTTCTCGGGCCTTGTACACACCGCCCGTCACGTCATGGGAGCTGGTAACACCTGAAGCCGGTAGCCTAACCGCAAGGAGGGCGCCGTCGAAGGTGGGGCTGGTGACTGGGACGAAGTCGTAACAAGGTAGGTGTACCGGAAGGTGCGCCTGGATCACCTCCTTTCTAGAGTTCTGAGTGATCTCCCTCACGAGAGATCTGCTCCACTCATTTTCAAATGCCTTACGGTTGTGAGGCGCTGGACGCAGAGGTACGTTTCCTATCACTACTCAGTTGTTAAAGTACAAGAGACGCGGGCTTGTAGCTCAGTTGGTTAGAGCACTGTGCTGATAACGCAGGGGTCACAGGTTCGAATCCTGTCAAGCCCACTCTACCCAGCCAGATCCTGGGGATGTAGCTCAGTGGGAGAGCAGCGCCTTTGCAAGGCGAAGGTCGCGGGTTCAAATCCCGCCATCTCCACTGAGAGTTTGTAGATGTTTTGTAAGAAATTATCGGAGTAAAAGAAAATTTGTTGACAAGCAAGCAGACATAAAATATAATACGCATCGCAATAAGTTAGGTCGTTTCGCGACCCGGCGGTGTGTGCCGGGTCGCTTCTTGTCTGAAAACAGAATAGTGTTGAAAAGTGATCGATGCTCTTGAAAAATCGATGGCATCGCTCACTGGTCAAACAGTGATTTTGTACCTTAAAAACTGAATAGTAACTGAAAGATAATATCCTCAAATATCTAAAGCAAGAAATATTTGTAGGCCGAAAGAAATTAGAAGAGTAATAAATTCTCCGCATCACGTGGAGAAGCTACTAAGGGCTTTCGGTGAATGCCTTGGCGCCAAATGCCGATGAAGGACGTGGGACACTGCGATAAGTCTCGGGGAGCCGTGTACAGGCTTTGATCCGGGAATTTCCGAATGAGGAAACTCACTCGAGCGAACCTCGAGTATCCTCCTGTTGAACACATAGATTGGAGGAAGGGCACCCAGGGAACTGAAACATCTAAGTACCTGGAGGAAC
>DATFHE010000262.1:0-5135 GCA_035248745.1 Anaerolineales bacterium
TTTAGTCGCCTTCGCAGAGTCGTTCCTGCTCCAAATAAAAAGAAGTCCAGTGTCTCCACTGGACTTCTTTGCTATACCAACTGCGGCTGCGCTTCTTCCACCTTTTCGTCGCCGTTGAGCGCAGCGCCTGCTTTTTTCAAATCTTCCGCTGCGATGCGAGCCACGGACGCTACACTATCGCCCGGTTGCGGTTTAATCAGATGGACCCCGCGGGTGGAACGCCCTGCCTGCCTCACATCCCTGACCTTGATGCGAATCGTAACCCCGTTGGAGGTAATGATCGTCAGATCATCCGCCTGCTGGGTGACACGCGCGGCGACAATTTTGCCGATATCTTTCAATGCCTTTTGATCAATCGTCGAAATACCGTTGGTAGCTCGTCCTTTAGGAGTATAGGCACTCAGAGGGGTCTGTTTTCCAAAGCCAGTGCTGGTAATGACAAGCAATGAGCCATCTTTTTCCACAACGTCCATGCTGGTGACGCAATCGCCGTTCAGAAGGCGGATCGCCTGCACGCCCGCTGCCTGCCGTCCCATGGCCCGGATTTTGTTTTCGCTGAAGCGTAGCGCCTGTCCCTGTTCGGTAACAAAGATCACCTCATCCTTTCCGCTTGTCAGGCGTGCCCAGCCAAGCTTGTCTCCATCATCCAATGACATGGCGATTAACCCGGAGGGCCGAACTGCCGCAAATTCTTCCATGACGACCCGCTTCACTTTACCGCGGATTGTCGAAAGCACACAGAACCCGTGCGCAGAGAAATCAGAAACGGCAATAGCGGCTGTAATACGCTCATTGGGTCCCAGAGACAGTACATTGACCAGGGGAATACCCTTGGCGGCACGATCCGCATCGGGGATCTGGTAAACCTTCTCTGAGTAGACCTTACCCCAATCAGAAAAGAACAGCATCGTGTCCAGGCTGCGTGCCGGGATGAGCGCGACCACCGTATCTTCCTCCTTGGTGGTATGCCCCATCACCCCTCGCCCACCGCGACTCTGAGAGCGGAACGCGGAAGACGCTACACGCTTGACGTAGCCGCGTTCGGTGAGGCTGATCAGTACCGCCTCATCCTGCACGAGGTCTGCTTCGCTGAGCGTCTCTGTGGCTTCGGCAGCGATACGGGTGCGGCGGTCATCGCCATATTTCTCGGCGAGATCGCGCATATCGTCCTGGATGAGCGCCAGGATCTTCTTCGGATTCGCAAGCAAGTCTTCCAGCCGTGCGATCTGCTCGGTGACCTGTTTGTGCTCTTCCTCGATCTTCCAGCGCTCAAGAGCCGCCAAGCGGCGTAATTGCATATCCAGAATTGCTTGTGCCTGGATTTCGCTTAATTTGAAACGCCTGACCAGGTTTTCCTTGGCAACGTCGGCATCCTGTGACTCGCGTATCGTTTCAATGACCGCATCCAGGTTCGCCAGAGCGATCAAATACCCATCAAGTATGTGCTGGCGGGCGCGGGCTTTCTTCAGCTCAAAATTGGTTCGGCGTACAATGACCGTCTGTCGGTGCTCGATAAAGATCTGCAAAGCTCGTTTGAGCGGCAGTGTGCGAGGCTCTCCATCCACCAGCGCCAGCAACTGAACGCCGAACGTGGACTGCAAGGCGGTGTACTTATAAAGCTGGTTAAGCACTTTCTTGGGCTGTGCACCGCGTTTGAGCTCGATCACAATGCTCATCCCGCGCTGATCGGACTCATCGCGCAAGTCTGAGATCTGGTCTATCCTGTCTTCCCGCACCAGTTCGGCGATCCGCTCGATCAGGGTCGACTTATTGACCTGATACGGAATTTCCGTGATGATGATCTCGTGCCTGCCGCTCTTGCCCTCTTCGATGTGCGCGACGCCGCGCACGACCAGGCGCCCCCTGCCCGTCCCGTAGGCTGATTCGATTCCATCCCGCCCGACGATGATACCCCCAGTGGGGAAGTCCGGACCCGGGATGCGCTTCATCAACTCATCCAGTGGGATGTCGTCCATCGTCTCGTAGTTATCGATCAGATAAATGATCACATTCGTCAGCTCGGTCAGATTGTGCGGCGGGATATTGGTCGCCATACCGACCGCGATACCGGCAGTCCCATTGAGCAGCATGTTCGGGACACGCGCTGGCAGGACAAGTGGCTCTTCCAGCGAGTCGTCGAAGTTCGGGCCAAAATCAACCGTATCTTTGTCAATATCGGCAAGCAGTTCTTCAGCTAATCTGTGCAAGCGCGCTTCGGTGTAACGCATGGCAGCCGGAGCGTCGCCGTCTACCGAACCGAAGTTTCCCTGCCCATCCACAAGCATGTAACGCATGGAAAAGTCCTGCGCCATGCGTGCCATAGTCTCATAGACCGCTGAGTCGCCATGCGGGTGAAACTTACCCAGCACCTCACCAACGATACGAGCGGATTTCTTATACGCGGAATTCGACCGGATACCCAGCTCGTGCATTGCAAAGAGGATACGGCGGTGGACAGGCTTTAGTCCGTCGCGGGCATCCGGCAGGGCGCGCGCTACGATCACGCTCATGGCGTAATCCAGGTAGGCTTCGCGCATCTGTGTGTCGATATCTACTTGTTGGACGTTTCCGTTTTGACCGTTTAAGGGGGTTTCTTCTGCCATATTTTCTCTTCAATTAGGGTGTCGGCATAAAAAAGACACGAAGGACGAGTGTTCTGTGACTCCGCGTCTTAACTAATGAAGGATATGCCTGATTTACTCTTATTATACCACCCTACCTGCCCCACACCAGCTTTGCCAATTCACTACACTTCATGTACACGCCGCAGTCGTGCGTAACAAAAAACTCGCCTTTCAGCGAGTCTTTTTGACGCTCTTGTAAGCAGTCCGGTGTGGTCTTGTGATGCCGAAGGTGGGACTTGAACCCACATGAGGGAACCCTCACTACGCCCTGAACGTAGCGCGTCTGCCAATTCCGCCACTTCGGCTTTTTATGCGCACTGAATTTTATCTCAAAGATGTGTTTTGTCAACCTGATATGAATCAGGAATGGGGGAAAGGATAAGCTGATCACTAGAGACACTTGACTTTCAAGATTGCAATGGAAATCGCATTCGTAAGGTGGAACAAAAACTAAATCACCACGTCATGGATATGTTCTGCAAGACCGAGACAGTCCTCTCAACAAACGATTCAGTACTGTTAGGGGATACAACTTGACCGATGAAATTGCGTTAATAGATATAGAGGAAAGGAGGATAACATGTTCATTATTGTTGCATCTGTCCTCTTGCTCGTGTTCGTCGCCCTCGCCGGCGCGGACTTGCTCATCTCGAATATCAATTCAGATGAACTGAGCAACATGGGTGTCGAGGAAAAGTCATGATCCGCGATGCCCAACGCCACTAGCCCGATGTCACGCCTTACCAGGCAAAACGACATCGGGCTTTTTATTTAAGGGCAAAGGTATAATCAGAGAAAATTTCACTGAGGCGACAATGGATTTTTCTCTCTCCCAAGAACAGCAGATGACCCGAAGCATGGTGCGTGACTTTGCGCAAAAAGAGATCGCGCCCGTGATCAAGGAGTATGACCGTAAGCAGGAGCCGATTCCGTTTGCGATCAAGCGCATGGGCGAGCTTGGTATTCTCGGACTACCCTTCCCCATCCGCTACGGTGGGGCGGGGATGGATTACATTGCCTGGGGGCTTGCCTGTGAAGAGTTGGAGGCGGTGGATACATCCCTGCGAGTGGTGATGTCTGTGCATACCGGTTTGTGCGCGATGACAGTCTTCCAGTGGGGAACAGAAGAGCAAAAGCAGAAGTTTCTGATCCCACTTGCAAAAGGGGAAAAGTTCGGCTGCGGTGTGTTCACCGAGCCGGGCATGGGGTCCGATGTGGCAGCGATGCGTACCTCTGCCAGGCGAGATGGCGACGCCTATGTCCTAAACGGGGAGAAGATGTGGATCTCGCTCGCCTCCAAAGCTGATTTTGCATTGGTCACCGTCAAGACGAATTCATCTGCCCGAAAGGCTTCCGAAGGGCTATCCTCATTCATCGTTGACCTGCACAGCCCCGGCGTGACGCGCGGCGACATCCACGGGAAGCTAGGGGTGCGCGCCGGCACGACGGGCTGGATCAATTTTCAGGATGTGCGAGTGCCCATCGAGAACCGCATTGGCGAGGAAGGCGAAGGTTTCAAGATCACAATGACTGCCTTCGACCATGGACGCTACACCGTCGCCTCGGGTGCGACCGGTATCATCCGGGCTGCGCTGGAGGCGAGTGTGAACTACGCTAAGACGCGTACGACGTTTGGTCAGCAAATTGCCGAGCATCAACTGATCAAAGAGAAGATCGCCAAAATGGCGCAGGATTACGAAGTTGCTCGCCTGCTCTATCTGCAATCCGGCTGGATGCAGAACATGGGGATGCGGAATACCCTGCAGACCTCTTACGCCAAGAAATTCGCCACAGAGGCATCCTTTAGCGCGGCGAACGAAGCCATCCAGATCCACGGCGCCTATGGCTTCAGCGATGAGTTTGATGTGGAGCGCTATCTGCGCAATTCCAAGGGTGCGATGATCTATGAGGGCAGTTCTGAGATCCAGATATTGATTCAAGCTGGCTATGCGCTGGGCGAACGGACGGATAAGACGCTGCGCTGCGAATTGCCGGCGTATGATGAGGCGTTTTGGCAGGGATAAATTTTTAACCACAAAAGACACGAAGGAACACAAAGGTTTGGAATCGTTTTTCCTTTGTGTTTCGTGATAGTGGAAATGTTGAACGATAAAAGACAAAGCGAGTAAGAATACTCGTAAATTCCAAATCGGAGGAGTCTCTTGAAAATCATCGCTTGTATCAAGCAAGTGCCCGACTCGGAGGCGAAAGTCAGAGCCGAGGGAGGAAAAGTCTCATGGGGGGACGCGCCGCTGGTGATTAACCCATTTGATGAGTACGCCATGGAAGGCGCGCTCCAGCAGAAGGAAGCCAATGACGGTAGTACCGTTACTGCGCTGTGCGTCGGACCCGAATCGGCAAAGGAGGCGCTCAAGCATGCCCTCGCCATGGGTGCGGATGAGGCAATCCTGGTCTCCGATCCGGCACTCAACAAGGTCGACACAGCTGGCGCGGCACGCGTCCTAGCGGCGGCGATCCGAAAGATCGGCGACGTTGACATGGTCGTATTCG
>DATFHE010000263.1:0-11662 GCA_035248745.1 Anaerolineales bacterium
TCTAAGTGTGGCACACAAAAGCCGGCAGCACATTCTATAGCCCAGCAGCCCGGCTCTTTGGACAAACAATTTGTCTGTTTACTTAATTACTGTATCCAAAAATCAAACTTTCTTTGCTAGTGAGTTCTTTATCAAACCCTTTATAGCCTCTCCACAAAAGCCAGAAGGTCAACAAGGCTTCCCCAATAAACGTAAACATCGAAATTGTTACGCTGTAGTTGGGTGAAAGGAATTTTCCAAAACCATCCGTTAGATAGCCTAAACCTGCAATGACCACAAGGATGCCCAAAAACCTGGGAACGTAACCAGATTGGAACGCCAGGTACCCAAGAACCAATAAATGGATGCCAAAAAGGACTAACCCTAGATCCCAGGCATTCTTAAATGCATCGAGAGACAACATCACCTGAGCATATACCTGATTAGTTTCAAATGCCTTAAGGTAAGCATCCTCACTTAAGATTTGTACAACAGTAAAAAGATTACCCAGGGCAACTGCAAATATAGCGGCATACACAACCCTGAACCATGCCGCCAGCAAAGAGAGGCTGGTGTTAACTGGTTTGAGTAAAACATAAAGCCCCCAGGCTACAATCACATCCAGAATAGCCACGATGAGGAAGCAAAGGATGCCGATGCGAAATAGCCTGGCAGAAGCCATAATATTACTAGCCGTAATCGTTGCGTCTCCTGGAACAATAAGCTTCTGGAGAACACCAAAGTTAGCAATGGGCGCTAATATTGCCATGATCAGCAAACCAAGCCCTGCGACAATGGCAGCTTTGCGTAATGAAATTTCGGCGAATCTTGATGCATTTATGTCTGAATTCATTTTGTTCTCCTTTGTTGTTCTATTATGTCTTCCGCTCGACCTAAATTGCCTTGGCTTGTTGGACAGGATATGCACGTTGTTGTTCCCAAAGCTCATCAACGATTTACTTCCTGACCGTTTGGTGAACGAGTTCGACCATTTTCACGATGGCTGCGACCGCAGCCTCGGGCTGTTCAATCATGATGCGGTGACCGCTTTGCTCGGCAAAGAGCTGCTGGCTGTTGGTCGATAATTGGAGGAAGCCTGCCTGCGAGGCGGCGTGATCAGCCGTATCATCTAGGACGGCCGATAGAACGATTACGGGCAATGCGCCCAACGTGGTCACAGCCTTTGCCTGCGCCCCTCCCTCGGACATTCCTACGAATTCATCCCACTGGGTTTGGGCAGAACGAGGGATTACCGAGTAAGCGGTATAGGCTTGCTTAGCCTCTGGCTGCAGGTCTTGGATCGCGCCGAGGGGACCCGCCAGTACACGCACCAGTCCGATGCGCGCCATCAAAGACACCAGGGATGTTCCACCGGGTTTCGGAGTTGGCTTGGGAGTGGCATTCGCAGCCGGCAGCGCTTGCGAGTCAACCAGCACCAATCCGGAAACCTCGTCCGGATAGTCATGAGCATAAACCAGGATGGAAAACCCACCCATCGAATGTCCCACCAGCACGTACGGACCGGGTTCATTCACGTTCGCCAGCAGGGTATGCAGTTCTTTCGCAAATTCCCGGGCCGTCCGCGGCTCAGGGCTGGACTCACTCCACCCCATCCCGGCTCGATCGTAGGTGCAGACCCTCGTGGTCTTCGCGACTTCGGGCTGCACCCAACCCCAGCCCGCAGATGAATCACCCCAGCCGGCTTCGATCACTACTGTGGGACTCCCACTGCCAGTACAGTGTATATGCAGGCGATAGCCGCCCACATCCACCAATTTGCCCGGAGGAGGATAAGCCTTTGCATCGCGGGCTTCTGCCCAAGGCTCGTAAAGGTAGCCGAATAATAATAGCCCGATGATTAAAATGGCAATCCAGCCCAACCAGCTCACACAACCTCGCATGCGACGTTTAAGAGTGCCTGCATTGTTCCTTTGACTTCTCATAGTGAAGGCTCCATTGTTCATAACTGGTAAGGGATGGAAATAAGAATAGGCGACTTGATTTCCAATGTGAACCGTAATTACATGGGACGGGCCATGATAAGTACAACAAGATTCTGCCCCCGAAAACACAGCCAATTCCCACCGCAAGCACAATGATCTTTCTGTGTCAATAATGATTTTTCATTAAGGTATAAGTGCGACAAAAGGGCCGTCTGCGTTGACGCAGACGGCCCTAGAGTAGGCTGTATCAGCACGTTGTAATTGAACTTAAATTAGCTTATTTACTATAACACACTTCCTGCTGACCACTGATCAGCAGGAGGGATGGCTAGAGGGGGATGTGCTCAATTCGTTTTATGCCCAGTCTATTTAGTACCAGACGCATTCGCTTATATATCTTTTCATTTCGAAAACTCGTCGATGAATACTGCGACACGATGTTTATGTGGTAAACCTTTTGCGAATGCACCACTTCCAGTTTTCCTTCGCGCAACACCAAATTTTCTTCTACCGGATCATCCATTTTTTGCAGATACCGATGAATATCGTAGCGAATAATATCGTTCAAGCCGCTCGTCTTGGGAAGACCAGCAAAGGCTTTTTGAAAAAGGTCCGCGTTGAGAACGATATCTTTTGTGTGGCAGATAATCGTTTCCCCTTGTCGATCGTTGTCCAGGTCTGCAAAAGGATCCTTTTGGCGAGCAGAACGCACTTCCTCGGGAATCTCAATTTCCTTCATGAACGTGATCTTCTCGCGAAGTGTTGCAAGCTTATATTTCTTATCCAGGGTCTGGATATAGATCCTGCGATCAAACAAGTTCGCATGTAATTTGCCTGCAAACAGAGTTTGGCCAAGTTGTTTGATGCGATCTTTAAACATATACCCAATGATCAGGGCAACAAAAGCTGGAAGGGTAAAACTGCCATAGACACTTTGAAAATAGAATGCAACCGCGGTCGCGAAAAACATCGAAATACCTGCTGCAATCGCAAGCAACAGTTGTTCCATCCCTTTCCCTTCGCGTTGTGTATCGATCGAAAGATGAAGGACACCGCCCACATACTTCTTGATGACTGATGCTCTGAAAATATAGGCTTCATTCTCATCGTCTATCTTAAGAACAGAGCCATACCCACGCGATACCCTGTGTGCAGTCTCTTTATCTATAATTTCGGTCAACTGCTGGCAACAGTGAGCCTGATCCGTTCCATCATAATGTTGCGATACGATTTTGAACAACTCGATTGCGCCTTCCTCGATCAACAGGCTGATATATTCGTCCACAAGCAAATGAGCCAGGAAAACATCTTTCCTGACATCGGGCATATGGAAGACTGCATACGATCTCCGGTACCGGGCTCCAATTTTTACAGATTCGGTGATCATTTCATCGACAAGGTGCCCCACCAGCGAGTGGACGTTTGTTTCGGGCGGAGCCATCTTGATGCGCCTCTCCACCAAATTGAGATGCTCTCGTAGAGAACTTTTGAAGATTGCGCCAAACAGGCGAACTGCATGAATGAGCTGATTATTTAGTACATCGTCCAGATACCAGCTCGGCTGCTCAATGACCTGTTGAACCGTCCGCAAGGGGGAGGTATTGCCATCGATGAGATCACACAGGCTCATTCTTGGAGTTTTGATTCGAATATAGTTTTTGATATCCCGGTACAATTCGTTTTTTGGATAACTTTCTTCGGTGATTCCAAGACTCCTGGGAACAAAGATGTAGGTGGAAATACGGTAGTGTGTCTCTTTTCCGCGGTCCACTTGATAATCCAGCTTCAACTCCACCTGGTAGCGATCATGTGATATCGCAGATTGTTGAATCGTTTCCAGCATTGATGAATTTTCTCCTATTGTTCAGAGAATCAATCTATGTTTATATCTGGCATTCATTAAAGCTTCGACGTCATCGATGGAGCCATTGAAGGGTCCTACATTCTCCATCTTCAAGCTCGTGACTGCGGCTGCCCAGATACCTGCTTCAAGGGGTGGGAGAGAGAGACGTTTGGCTACATACGTCCCGATGCAGGTGTCCCCGCGGCCACTTCGACCATCCAGCCGCGCCGGATAGAACTCCAACTCATGGAAATTGCCGTCCGCATAGATAAGCAATCCATCTTTATGAGTGAGAACGATTTCCCGGGGACCCATGTCAGCGTAGTATTTTGCGGCTTTGAAGATATCCGTTTCACCGGTGAGGAATTCTGCTTCCACCGCATCACTCTTGACCACGTCTACAGAAGCCAGCGTAGACTGCATCTCATCCCAGGGCTCATACTTTAATTCTACGTCGCGTAACACACGGACAAATCCTTGCACATCCACAGCGACCAGAGTCTTCTTAACCCGGAGCTTTTGAATGACATCCATTCCAACTTCGCCTCGCAAACTGGAACCAATCACCGCAGCTCTTGCAGCGATGTCCTCGATGTCGTGTGCCGTGATCGAACCGGCTGTTGCGGCAACAGACAGGGAGCGAATATCGGGATCGGTTGTTGGATATTCCAGTTTCATCAGCGTAGATTGTGGAGTATAGGTGGGGTAACAATCAATGCCCGCTTGCATAAATTTATCCACCACATGATCATCCTCCTTTGCGAGCCGTGTCACAACTGCCACATTTAGTCCAAGCCGTGCGGCTGCATGGGCAGCATAGTTAACCGCTCCTCCGTCTACATACTTTGTACCGGCCGGAGAAATAATTGTATCCTTTGTGTAATTGCCAATATAAAGAACATCATAGATTTTCATAAGCACCTTTATTTTTATGCGGTAAGTTGAACGATGATCCAGTGAACCTTATATTCCAGAACTGGCAAACTGTGTTGCGCAGCCTAGTCACGGATCCATCTCATCTACATCCTTACGCTTCGTAAGGAGTGCAGACCTACTAATAATTCTGTGTATGGCGGAGTCTTATACACCCATGCTCAGCCAGAAACTGCAAGCCTGCCTTGACCTGCTCCGGTGTGTTGGTGTTTTGAAACTCACAAGTACGAAACGCTTCATCCGGTAAATAAGCCGCGACCCTGTCAAAATCTACGGTGCCCAGCCCGGGTGCGTAGTGATCTGTCGTTCCCAGGACGTCATGGAGGTGCGTACCAATAATGCGCGGACTGAAACGCTTCAACCATTCCTCGTGCCGGTAGAAGCCCAGCCGGTCCAGTGTCTCGGCGTGGCCGACATCGTAAAGAAAGCCGATTCGATCAGGACCCGCCAGACTGAGTAAGACTTTCAATTCGTCGGGACTGGGGAATTCCATATAATGATATCGATTCTCAATCCCCAGGCGTACTTGCAAAGGTTCCGAATAGGCGAGTAATTCGAGGATGCTTTTCCTGACCGCTTCAAAACCCGCCTCCGCTCCTTCGGCGCGAGCCTGAATCATCCGCATTTGAATTTCGCGATACTCGTCTGATTCAGATTTCCCAGATGCGTATAGCACACGAAGTTTTTTCTCCAGTCCGGACTCCGCACAAGCCGTCCCAGCGTGGATGACCACTGCCGAAGCCCCCAACTGCGAAGCGAGATCGATGCTGCGCTGGATGGCTCTCACCCCCTCCCGGCGGTTTTCTTCGTCTGTGGACGAGATCAGCCAATCCCGTTGCTTCAACTCATTGGTAGAAATGTCAGCGGGGCAGGGTTCATGAATACTACTACACTGAAAATTTTCCAGATCTGCCCTCTCCAGCATGGCGGAGGTCACCTTGTGATTTAACTCAATGCGGGCAAAGCCGGTCCGGCGGGCAAATTCAAAGAAATCGGAGAGGGTCGGAAACGTGCCGATTGCCCACATCGTAGAGAGAGACACATCGTAAACAGCATCAGGCTCTGGCCGACTCGAAGCGGGATTTGGGAATATATCCAGCAGCTCGCGTAAACTGTCCATCACGTGATCTGGCGCAAGCTGCGCTCCATCTCGCCCAGCCACGCCGGGCTCCTGCGGGTCGCGCAGAATGATCGCCTTTGAAAATCCGGCTTCGCGTGCGGCGGCGACGTCACGCTCGATTCGATCTCCTACATAGGCGCAGTATTCGGGGGCGATTCCCATGCGCCCGGTTGCCTCGAGCAGAATGGAAGGGTTTGGTTTCCGTTTCCCAACGACCGTAGATAAAATGACAGTTTCAAAGCAGCCGGTAATCTCCAGGTCTTTCAGTAAGGCGGGTATCTCGACACTGCTCGTCGTGTTACTGACCAGCCCCAGCCGGTAGCCTCGCCGGAACAGTTCCAGAATTACCTCGCGGCTTTCAGGGAGGACGACTCTCGATCCGATCGCTTCGCGATAGAGCTGGTTGAGTTGAATGGCGCTCTGACGGACCTGCTCAGCCGGAAAATCCGGGAGCATCCATTTTGTCCAAAGGTCGCTCTCACTGAGCTCAACATGGGTTTGCTCCGCCCAACGTTTATACTTCTCCGCCCGTTCTGTCAAACGATGACTGAACTCTTCGACTACACCTTCCGCGCCGAGAACATTCATGATGCGCTGAATGACCCGATGTTTTTCATCCGGAGTTCGTTGAACAGTTCTCCGCAGAGTACCGCCCATATCAAATAAAATGGCTTTAACTCGATTGTTCATACAAACCTATACCTGGCAATCGTAAGAGATCAGAAAATTTTTCGATGTAATAATCGGCGCTGGCATCCGGATCGTAGTTGAAAGCAACAGTAAGCATTCCGATTTCGCGAGCGCCAGCTAATTCAGAAGCTTTATGACCCACAAAAAGCGCCTGTTCAGGGGTTATACCTAATTGGCGGAGGACCGCCTCATAAATTTTCGGATCGGGCTTGCGGGTGCCAATATCCATCGAGGAAATGATCGAGTCCCATACCTCACCAAACCCGCCCCGCTCGAACCAGCTCAATTTTGCAGAGATTGGATTGGCTGTATCGGTCACAATACCCAGCAGATAGCCGCGGAGTTTCAGCTCATGCAGCGTTTCGCGGACACCTTCGAAAAACGCTACATTCCCATCGTCATCGATCAGGGCCTGCTTGCCTCGCTCGATCAGCTGACGTTGCGTGAGTCCGTAGATTGCTACGACTGCCTCTCGATACTCTTCGGGAGTGATTTGGCCGCGATAGGCTTGCTGCTGGATGGCTTTTTTTCGTTTAGCATGGTTTGGATCCAGTTCAAGCCCAAGTTCGTTGAGGAACGCGGCGAAATAACGACCGCGTTCCGGGCGAAAATACAGAATATCTCCGGCGTCGAATATCAAGGCACGGATTTTCTCTGGATATGTATTTGTCTCTTCCGCGGAAGAGTAGTTCCGGATGATGTCCGGTACTTCGGTCAGGGTATCAACCACGGCATCGGGTGTTGCGCCACGGTCGTCTTCTCCGTGTGCAAAGTCATGCCGGATCTGGATTGCGAGTCCAAACCCGGCGCGGCGCGCGCCCTCGATGTCGCGCGCAACGCGATCTCCCACATAGACACACTGGCTGGTCGGGATGTTTGCAAGCCTCGCTGCGTAATGAAAAATAGCCGGGTCCGGTTTGCGGCGACCAAACTCACTTGACAAAACAATCGGATGAAAATAATCAATAATTCCATACGCTTTCAAGTTCGTGGGGACCTGCCCCCGGCTGCTAACGTTGCTGATTAAACCAATCTTCAAACCCATTTGTGTGAGCGCCTGCAAAACCTCAGGCACTTCCGGGCGCATGGCACGCTGATAAAAGCAGGTTTCTATGAGGAACATCAAGTCTTCAGAGATTTCTGACAGTTTTTTTCCATCCACTTTCTGGCTTGGAAAAATATAGTCTGACCAAATTCGCCACGGAGGTAGTTCTTCCATGCTTTGGATACTCCAGCGCTTGTATTCATTCAAACCACTGGAAATAACCTCATAGAGTTGTTCCGTGTCAAGCGGCAGGTTGATCCCGGCCTGAAGGAGCCGTTGCTGGATTTCCCGTGTGGCGTTTCGTCGTACTTCGCGTGTATATCCGAAGGTCTCAATGGTGCCTCCCATATCAAAGAAGACAGCCTGGATTTTCATAATTTCTCCACTGTTAGAGAGTATCTTACAATCCCGCCCAAAATTGTGAAATAGCACTAGGCGTTCAGTAAAGTTCTTTCCTGCAAAACCTGAATTCTGGAGCGATTTCGCAATTGTTTCTTTGGGCACGGACAGGAACTGCCCGTGCCCAAAGGTGCTGGCTTATGCCAGGCAGGCACTACGGTGTCAACAGGTTGACAGCCCAGAAGTCACGTATCTTGCTTAAGTTTTGATAGGCGTACAGATCGTCGCTGGGCCAGAGCTTGATCTCATCGCGAGGCGGCATGCCCTCCGCAATTGGAAGACCTTCCACCGAAGGATATGCGCCGAATTCGTTCCAGGGTGCGAAGCCTTCCTCTGTTAGAGCAAACTTAATGAACAGCTTGGCAGCATTCGGATGCGGAGCCTGATTGGCAATCCCCAAGTAGGTAGCTTTTAAGATACCGACCACCGGGTTAAGATCGTAGCAGGGTGCCATCGCCAGTTCCCCGTCCTGTGTACTTTCGTAGCTGGACAAGCCGGTCCAGCCATACCCTGGCTCCACCGAAGGATCCATGCCTAATGTAGCAAATGCTGCATCGACCTCATCGCCTCCGGGCTGAATACCGGGTTGATTGCGAGCCAATTTCTTAAGGAAGAGATAGCCTGCATTCGGCGTATCGTCACCATAGGCTTCGTCTTCGGTCCATTCCTTCCCATACAATTCCTGATACGCGGTTGCCATCTCATCCGCGTGCTGCTCGATCAGGGTGATTTTGGCTGTGGTACTGGAATCGGAAATTGGGTCTTCCAAATAGAATTTGCCTTTGAGCTCCGGCTCAGTAAACTGCCACCAATTGGTAACCGGGCACGCATCTGGATGAACCTCGGAGTTGTAGCCGATCACATCCACGGAACGACGCGCCAGCGCAAATGGCCGTTCGGGGGTTACATCCTCCATAACCACACCAGGCGGTGTGTACCACCAAAGCCATTGATTTGGCATAAATTCCCCATACAAAAGGTGTCCATCACTGTTGAACCATACATCGCCAACGACGTTCCCGGCTTCCTGCTCCGCGGACATTTTTACCGCGATGTCGTCGGTATCGCCGCCTTCCAAAGCGATTTCCGGATACAACGCGTTCCAGGCTTCCTGCAATTTTTCAAACCTCGAGGAGTTGGCATACACTACGACACTACCTTCTTTAATAGCGGCGGCTTCGATCGCCTCCCAATCTTCCTCGGCTGGCTGGTACGGTCCAACAGCATTCTCTTTTGCCCATTGTTCCGCAGCAGTAAGCTCTGTCCCTGAGGCACCTGGTTCTTGCGTAGCAGGAGCACCACCACAGGCGGCTAACAGGCTGACCAACACGAAAATCGTCAAATATCTTACAAACGTTTTCATTTCTTCCTCCTCATACCTGGATAGAAATCTGAGTCTATGAAAATCCGATGACGGCTGACCCTGCGAAATTTTGCTGGAAGCCTCCTTTCATATCTGCTTTGTTACGCATCCACATTCACAGGCGTGGGTCGATTGATTAGTTTTTGCCGGAAATTAAGCTCCCGCTCTCCTTATCGTACAGGTTAAGCGTATGCGGATGGAATTTCAGCCAGATCTTATCGTCCATCTTGACCTTGCTGGCACCAGCCTCTTTGACAGTAATTTCGACATCCCCTCGAGAGGCCACAATGGTTGTGTCCGCTCCTGCCGGGAGGACAGAATAAACATTGAATTCAACCCCCTCCAGCACGGGTTGGGATGCGATTGTGACATCTTCCGGCCGGATGGCAACGACGACTTCTCCCCGCGCGTTGCCTGTATCAACAGTCAGATTAAAATCGCTGACCTTTACACATCCGTTTCTGTCTACGATCCCGTCCAGCAGATTTACTTTAGGATTACCAATGAAATCTGCCACAAACAGGTTGGCTGGGTAGTGGTAAACCATATCAGGAGTATCCAGTTGTTGGAGAACGCCATCTTTCATCACAGCCACCTCGGATGACATGGTCAGGGCTTCCACCTGGTCGTGAGTCACATAGATGGTCGTAGCGCCGGAAGTATGGTGCAAGCGTTTCAATTCCGCCCGCATGTCCATTCGGAGCCGGGCATCCAGATTGGAGAGCGGTTCGTCCATCAGAAATACCTTGGGGCGATACGCCAGCATGCGTGCCAGGGCAACCCGTTGCTGCTGCCCTCCACTCATCTCGCGCGGATAACGGTCTTCATAGCCGTCCATCTGGACTTCCGCGAGCGTTTCCTTCACACGTTTCTGCATTTCCTCTTTGCTCATCTTTTGAATCTCAAGGGCAAAGGTAATATTCTTTTCCACCTTCATATGCGGCCACAGAGCATAGTTCTGGAATACGAGCCCCAGATCGCGTTTGCCAGGGGGCAGGGATACGCCTTTCTCATAGGAAAAAATCAGCTTGTCACCGATGTATATCTCGCCGCCGTCCGGATCTTCCAGCCCGGCAATACAGCGTAACAAAGTTGTCTTGCCGCAACCTGAAGGACCTAAAAGGGTGAGGAATGACCCCGGCTCAATCGTCAAATTGACATTGTTGACCGCTTTTACATCCCCGAAGTATTTGGTGAGATTCTTAACTACGATTGAAGTTGCCATGCGATCTCCTTACATCCCTAAACCTTTTTTAAGACTGCCGCCGCGAAACCGGCTTATGAGAAAGCTGCCGAGTGCCACCAGAGCGATCAAGATAAGAATGACAATATTTGCCATCTGCCCGTCTCCATTTTCGATATAAAACATCGTCTGGCTGGCAAGCACCTGGGTCTCTGGCGTAACCAGCAGGATGATCAACGACAACTCCCGCATGACCGAGATGAAGGTTAGCAAGAACCCGGAGACGAATCCGGCGCTCGTCAGCGGCAAAATGACAGCCCGGAAGCGTTTCCAGACGCTGGCGCCCGCGACCTGGGCTGCCTCTTCCAATTCCCTGCCGACCTGCATCATGGCAGAAACCCCGGAACGGGAAGAATAGGGAATTTTGTCTGCAATCGAGACCAGCACCAGCAGCGTGAAGGTTCCATAGAGGGCCGGAAATGGACCGAGGGGCTTGACAAACATAGCGATATAGACGGCGCCAAAGGCGATACCAGGAATCACATAGGGCAGGAAAGCCAGCTGCTCCACCAGCTTACTTAGCCGCGTTCCGCGACCCTTTACAATGGCATAACCGAGAAGCACACCGAAAAAAGCGGTAAACAAGGCTGTCCACAATGAGAGCCGGATCGAATTCCACGCTGTTTTATAAATCTTTGGGTTCAATAAAACGCCGGGCTCGCCATGGTTATATATAGTGCCGCGCGGGCCAATCCAGTGTTGAAGAGAGAGGTTGCCCAGGCTGTAATTGCCATCCTGAAGCATCAGGGAAGACCAGATGAGAAGCCCTAATGGAATGACAATGACGAACACCTGGAAAATAATTACCCCACTAAAAAAGGCTCGTTTCCATTTGCGAAGTTTCGACACTTGAGCGACAAAACCGCGTCCCCCGATTGTTTCATAACTCCTGCGCGTCCCGATCAATCTCTGATTGAAAGTAATAATGATCAGGGAAAATAAAATTAACACAACCGCCAGGACAAAACCGTCTGCTCGATCTCCCACGCCAATGCTGCCACGGATCATGGTCGAAACCACATAGTACCGGACTGGTGCCCCTAAAATATTAGGTCCTCCAAATGTGCCCATCACTTTAGAGAATGTCATCACAAACCCCGAAAG